>DPSI01000217.1 GCA_003527165.1 Pseudomonas sp. | reverse complement strand
GAGCGATGCCGTGGAAGCTCAGTCCAGGCACGCCATCCATGTTGGCCGGCAGGATCATGCCGTGCCAGTGAATGGATGTATCTTCGCTCAGCTTATTCCTGACCCGCAGCGTGACCGTATCCCCTTCACGCCAACGAAGAAGCGGTCCTGGAATAGTGCCGTTGATGGTCATTGCCGTCCGAGCCGCGCCGGTGATGTTGACCGGCGTCTCCCCAATCAGTAGATCGAACTCCGTGCCGGTTAGTACGCTGGGCTGGCCGGGGCTACTCACTGCCCAGACCGGAGCTCGCCACAAGCCAAGACCGCCAAGGATGCCTGCGGCAGTCAAGCCTTTAACAAAGGTTCGCCTAGAGGTTTTACGTTGCATGTGTACGTTCCAATCAAGCTAAGGAGCCAAGCCGAAACCAGCCCTGAGGGTTGATGTTGCCAGCGTTAATTGATCTTAAAAGCTCGGGCACGGTGTCTTATCAAGCGACTCGCCTTTATTCGTAAATATGGCATGCCTGAGAAAGATGCGTGATTACATTTTTGTAAGCTTAAAACGCATCAAAAGCGATCAAGAAATCACCTGACCACGTCGATTTCTGTATGGAGGCTGCGCAATAGCTTTACCTTGGGACGGAACTTTTGATTTATTTGAAGGATGTGCCTGCAATGATGCTCATTGAAAGTCGAACATCAGAAATCTAATAGCGGCTGCCTTCCAATCACTATATTTCGACCACGCTTCTATTGTTTCCAATTTATGTCGCATAGTTGGCGATGCCGCTTAAAAATGTGAGCGGCTAATACGACTTCGCTAGTTCTTCCAACTGAGGCTGCAAGTGGCAACACCATGGCAGCTACAACGTTCGTAGAAGCTGCCATAGTTACCAGAGCCGCATGGTTAAATTTGCATAAGGCTTCGCATTAGCAGTTAGCGTGAGCGTGCTTCGTTGAAGCTGCCTTTGAGACTACCTCCTGAGATTGGTCCTTCTTGTCAGCCTGATAACTAGCGATCGCTAGCTGGCGAGCCTGCTCCAGACGAGCAAAGGTACGATCACCACCACCCTCTGCCATCGCATAGGTAGAGCTTGCCGCGATGGCGAGCAGTACGGAAAGAAATCTGAAAAGTTTCATCGCTTGTTACCTCGTTGAAAGACATGAACTACCCAGCACCGCTCTAAGCAGAGTCTTGGGCTAGGGCTTGTGTCTAAGCTAACCGAGCGTTCCTGTCAGATCCCTGATCTAGACATTACGGTTTCGTCAGTAATGCAGGCAAGCAGTTAGCGAAAGCGAAAGCGTGTATGCGCTTTTCGTTCTGACAATAGGCCTTGTTTCCTGCCGGCAAAAAAAAGGCGCCATCTAGGCGCCGATAGGCCAAAGGAGCATGGAAAAGGCCAAAAAGCAGAGTGTGGGAGCAACTGCTGATGTAGACGTTAGCGCTACAAGCTGTCAGACAGATGATGCGGGCATTACGTTTCTGTAAGGTACTGGCTGCAAGATCTGAGAGTCGGCACACTGTGATCTCAATGCAGGCGGAGTACTTTCAATGAAGCTTCTTGTTGCTGAAGATGAGCCGAAAACGGGCACCTACCTACAGCAGGGGCTCACTGAGGCGGGCTTCACTGTCGATCGGGTTCTGAATGGGACCGATGCTGCTCAGCATGCGCTTAATGCGGCATACGACCTGCTCATCTTAGATGTGATGATGCCTGGTTTGGATGGGTGGCAGGTTTTACAGAAAGTCCGCGCGGCCGGTAATGAGGTCCCCGTGCTTTTCCTCACCGCCAGAGATGGGGTACAGGATCGCGTAAAGGGGTTGGAGCTGGGCGCTGATGATTATCTTATCAAGCCGTTTGCATTCTCCGAATTGCTCGCCAGGATCCGTACGTTGCTTCGCCGCGGCAACCATGCTCCCAACCAAACGATACTCAAGCTCCTCGACCTTGAGATGGATCTGCTGAGACGTCGGGTTACGCGCTCGGGGAAACGCATAGACCTAACCGCCAAGGAATTCGCACTTCTTGAGCTATTGCTTAGGCGTCGCGGGGAAGTCCTGTCCAAATCGCTCATTGCCTCCCAGGTATGGGACATGAACTTCGATAGCGACACCAATGTGATCGAGGTGGCGGTACGGCGGCTGAGAGCGAAAATTGATGATGAATTCGAGCCGAAGCTCATACAAACAGCTCGTGGGATGGGCTATTTGATCGACGCGCCAGACGCCTAGAGTGTAATAGCAGCTATCTTCTCTCGATGGGCCAACTACTCTACCTGGTCTGTCCCGGGCCGAGCCTAGCCTTCTGAGTTATACTTATTCAGTGGCGGCAGGAAGAAGATGGGTCGCTGCGGGGGCGCTATCAAAATGTCAGTAGATTTGATGCTTGTGCCCTTGCGGCGCTTAGTTTTGCCATCTTTGCCGATAGCCAGCAGATCACCGGTCGCGACAGCCATACCGAGCGCCTGCTTTACACGAAGCTCGTCAGCCATGGTGTAATTGGTCAATCCACTCATCAGGCCCAGAAAAGGTTGCCGTTCAACCTCGTAGACCTGCTTAGGCAAGAGCTCTGAAAGCTCGCCACGGATGCGGTCATCCGTGGCATCGTCGAAGTGGTGCTCATCCAGCAGCAAATCGTGCTGACCTGTCACGGCGATATCCCGATTGGCGTCGTAACCAAAAAAGCTGGAAGGCGACAGCATATGGGAAAAGTTGTTGCCGTATTTCCAGTGGATCTTCTTCATCACATCATTAGCGCGGTAGTTGTTCGCCAGATGGATAAACCAATAGGCCATCGGGTTGCTGCCGGCCGGACGAATGAAGAAGACGGTCATGTACTGGGCACCGCTTTCCTGCTTGATCCCCTCGGACAGATAGCGCTGGATCAGGTATTGCCAGCTCCGTGGCTGATGCGCCTTCAGCTGTTTAAGCATGTCCCATGGCACATGCTGATCCAAGCCGATATTTGCAATGGCTTTCCGGTTCGCTTGGCGGTCGGCTAGATACATAACCAAAAAAATCGACATTGAAGGTCAGCAGGACCTCGGCTTTGTTGAGATTCTGGAAAATCCATTTGATCTTAGGGAACGGCACATCGCCATAAGTACCCCAACTGTATGACTCGATCTCTCATCCCCGGCGAAAGCGATTTTATGAACACTCGCGACTTGGCGGGGACTTCGAAATCGAGAAGCGCGCAGATGTCGGCGGTGCGCTCGACTGTTGCGCAGTAGCGAAGAGAGCCCAGGCCATTGAAGTCGACACGCCAGCGACTGTTACGAATAGAAGGGCCGGTGATGTAGCGGTCGGGATCAAATAGCAGAACTTTGTTTCCCTTGGCGTTTTCCTCATAAGGAAGCCGCTTACCGGTGAACGCTTCCCAGAGGTAGCAGGCCTTGCGGATGTAAGCGCCGCCAGGCGCTTCAGCCAGGGCCTCGAGCAGGTCCCGCTCTGGCAGCTTGGGCAGCGCCTGTGCAAGGACGGCCATGTTCATACCCTCGTGCTTGAGGGCGAACAAGACGTGTGCCAGGTGGTGGTCTGCCGGCGGCGCCATCCGCTGGGGCACGACTAGGCAATTGTCCCCCTCCTCTACCCGCGTTACCGGACGAACAAGGGCGGGCTGCTTTATCGGAATGACGCGCAGGGACAGTGCACGCACCAAATGTGCATATCCAACAAATTGGCAAACCAGCTCTTGCACACTCAATTTTTTGTCTACCGCGCTTATTATTTGTAAATATCCAAAGGAGACTAACAAAATTTCTCAAACGAGGTTTCGCAGAGCCGAGCACTACTGCCACGCCGATCCCGGCTCAAAATGAGCGCAAAAACCACCGCACGATCGGTGACGAGGTAATCAAGCGCCTATTCAGACGAGTCACGGTCGATCGCTGGGAGGTGGTCGTCCAAAACCGCCTTTGTTAACCCGCGCTTTTCAGCGTTGTACTGCCAACGGACAAACCGTTCAATCAAGCGCTCGTTTTCAGCTATTAAACGGGAGTTTTCGCTTTCAAGCTTAAAAATACGCTGTTCGGCAATAGCGAGACTCTGCGGCCGCTTGCTGGGCGTCGCACCTGCCTTTAGCTGGATTTTCTTTTCGCTGAACGCTGACTTAATGGGGCCATGCGCGTTAAGGGTTTGGCGAGTTGGCCGAAACCCGATTACCTCACCTGCTCTATCACAAAGCCCCTCCCAAGTTAGCTTTCCTGACCATGCGTCAATCAAGTCGGTAAGGATCCGGAAGTCTCGCTCTGTCAAATGCCTGGCCATAGTCAGAACGTCTCCGGCTTTGGCTTTGGCTTTGGCTTTGGCTCTGGCTCTGGCTCTGG
>DPSI01000218.1:5575-6470 GCA_003527165.1 Pseudomonas sp. | reverse complement strand
AACAGCTGTAGCTGGAATAGCTTGTTGCGCGAGCCCAACACGCCTTCCAGCAGATCAGTGAGCCGGAAGGCACCGTGCAGCGTACCGGCAAAGGCGGCCTGGCGCTCTTCCAAGGTCGTGACCGGGGCGCCGACCCGGTATAGCGGAAGGTAAAGCAGGATGCCCACCTGCGCGTTCTGCTCGGTTTCCTGCTTGAGTCGCACCGGTCCGCTGAGCATCGGCGTGCCGATGTTGCGCGCGCCCATGATGGCCTCCCTGCGTGTCTCCTCGCTCAACATGTCGAAGCCCAGGACTCGACGGTTACGCCAATCGATCGGGTGTATGAAATCCGTGATCAAATACTCGTCGCGTTCTCCCGCCGGGTACATGCGGAAATTGCTACGGCCATCCTCTCGCATCTGCGCGAGCATCGACGCCAAGTTGTCCGCGCGTGCATAACGCGCCAAGGCGATCGCCTGGATACCCGGATAGAAATCCTGCAACTGAAGCTGATCAGAAGCCCGATGCCAGTCATCGAGAGCGACGGTATCGCTGCCAACGAAAAGACCGGCCAGACCGCGCAGGACCATTTCGTACGCGCGCATGCGCTCACGCAGATTACTCTCGACGTCATTGACCGCCAGGTTGAATCGCTGCGCCTGCTCAGCGCCGATTCGTGCTTCCTGAACTTGCCATTGCCAGACGACCCATCCTCCGAGCCCAGCCATCAAGGCCAACGTCACTACCAATGGCAGCCAAGGCTTACGAGAATGGAGAGCAGAACGATCATCCATTCAACCTCCTCAGTGCCACCACATGGCCCGCTGTCACCAGCTTCAGAGTCATGGATTGCCGAGAGGTTCAAATGGCAGATGAAGAAAAGATAAAACACTGACGCCATTTAAATGGCAACAGA
>DPSI01000218.1:4818-5451 GCA_003527165.1 Pseudomonas sp. | reverse complement strand
TGGCAACAGGCGAATCCGTTGCGGACTCGCCTGTTCGAAGCGGCTTACAGTGGCCGCAGATTGATCTCTACACGACGGTTCTGTGCCCGTCCGGAAGCGGTATCGTTGCTGGCGATCGGCTGGCTCGGACCGGCGCCAAAGGACGAGATTCTCGAGGCGGTAACGCCGTTGCCTTCCAGGTAGGCGGCAACGCTACGCGCACGCCGGTTGGACAGATCCTGATTGAGCTGCTGCGAGCCGGTGCTGTCGGTGTGACCGACGATATCGATGCCGTTCTTGTTGAATTCCTTGAATACCTGCACCAACGAATTCAGGGTCGGATAGAAACTGCTGGAGATATCCGCCGAGTTGCTCGGGAAAGTGATATTGCCCGGCATGATCAGCGTCAGGTTATCGCCTTCGCGCTGAACCTGAACACCGGTGCCCCGCAGGGTTTGACGCAGTTTGGCTTCCTGGGTATCGACATAGTAACCATAGCCACCAGCAGCGGCACCACCGACCGCCGCGCCGATCAGAGCACCTTTACCACGGTCTTTCTTGCTGGAGGTAGCGGCACCGATCACTGCGCCGCTGACCGCCCCGATACCGCCGTAGATGCCTGCCTTGCCCGCCTCACGCTCGCCGGTGTAAGGA
>DPSI01000218.1:0-4679 GCA_003527165.1 Pseudomonas sp. | reverse complement strand
ACGCTCGCCGGTGTAAGGATTGTTGGTACAGCCGGTCAGCAGAGCGATAGTGGCGGCGAGTGCGGTCAGGGTACTGAGCTTTTTCATGGTTACTTCCTTCATCTGCGGGACGCCAGCCTGTTGGAAAATCGCCCACAGGCTGAAATGCATCGCAAGGTTAACACTCAGCTGGCTGTAGAACCGGAACGTGCCGACGAACCCATGACGATTCAGGCACGAACAAAGGGGTTCTCTCGCATCTCGTCGCCCAACCGCGTCTGCGGCCCGTGCCCTGTGATCACCGTCGCGTCCTCGTCGAGGCGGTACAGCCGCTGCCTGATTGATCGCTCAATGGTGGCATAATCGCCACCCCAGAGATCGGTACGGCCAATTCCGCGGCGAAACAGCGTATCCCCGGCAACCAGCAGCTTCGTCTCGGGAAACCAGAAGCTCATCGAGCCCGGCGTGTGGCCCGGCGTGTGCAGCGCGACACCGCAGCCGCAGGCCAGCGCCTCATCATCGGCCAGCCAGAAATCCGGGGCCGGCACTGGCGTATAGGGCACGCCGAACAGGCGACATTGCTGCTCCAGACTATCCCAAAGGAATTGATCATCCTTATGCAGATGCAAGGTCGCGCCGGTCCGCTCCTTGATCTGGCCGGACGCCAGGAAATGGTCCAGATGCGCGTGGGTGTGAATAATGCTGACGACCTTCAATCCCAGCGCATCGATTCGCATGAGTATCACATCCGGATCGCCGCCCGGGTCCACTATGATGGCCCTGCCAGTCAGCGAGTCGCCGATGATCGTGCAATTGCATTGCAGCGGACCGACGGGAAAGGTTTCACTAATCAGCGTATGCCCTGTTTCTAACACCTTGACTCCTCAGGTAGATCGAATTTTTTCCGCCAAACAGCCACTACTAACCTATACGGCACGCGCAGGTGTGTCATTTAGACGGAGAGCCGAGCCATCGACATAGCGGATCTGCAGCGCATCTTCGATGCCCTGCCTGGAAACTTTCTGGTGGTTGCCAATGATGCCGACTATACGATGGTCGCCGCCAGCGAGGAGCGCTTGCGGGCGACCATGACGCGTCGGGAAGACGTTATTGGCCACCCCCTGTTCGAGGTCTACGACGGCGGCGCAGCCTCGCCGGGCAACAGTCAGCTGCGTGCTTCGCTGGCGGAGGTCGCACGCACAGGGCGCCCTCAAGAGCTGAAAACGATTGGCTATCCACTGCGACGCCCGCATGACGAAGGCGGCAAATACGAAAATCGTTACTGGGATGTGGTCAACGTGCCTGTGCTGGATGAGCAGGGCCAGGTCAGCTACATCATCCATCAAGCCGAAAACGTCACCGAAAGTCTGCTCGAGCAAGAGGCCGCAGCGCTGCGCCTGCGTGAGAGCGACGAGCGCCTGAACGCGGCGCTGCTGGCCTCCGGCACCGGCACCTTCTATTGGGACCTGCACAATAACCGCCTGGACATGGATTTGCCCATGCAGCGGCTGTTCGGCCTGGAGGGCCTGACCTCGGGCTGGCTCGACGATCTTCTCGGCACCATCCATCCGGACGATCGGGAAAGCATCGCCCAGCAGTGCGAACGCTGCGCACGCTATGGTGACGACTTCGAAATGCAGTTCAGGGTCAGGTTGCCGGAGGGCAACGAGCGCTGGATTTTCGACAAGGGCCAGACGTTCACCGATGCCAACGGCAGGCCCTCATACATGGTGGGCGCCTGTCTCGATATCACTCAGCACAAGCGCACCGAACAAGCGCTGCACCGCCTCAACGAAACCCTCGAGCAACGCGTCAATGCGGAAGTCGCGGCCCGCGCGAAGACCGAGGCGGCACTGCGTCAATCGCAAAAGATGGAGGCGGTCGGCCAGCTGACCGGCGGCCTGGCGCATGATTTCAACAACCTTCTGGCGGGAGTAATCGGCTCGCTGGAGCTGCTGTCGGTTCGCCTGGACCAAGGCCGCACCGATGATCTGCAGCGCTACATTCGCAGTGCGCTGACTTCCGCCACTCGAGCGACCGCTCTGACCCATCGTCTGCTGGCCTTTTCGCGCCGACAAACGCTCGACCCCAGCCCCACTGATCTGAACGCCCTGATCGAAGGCATGATGGAGCTGCTGCAGCGCACCATCGGCCCCATGGTGAGTTATTCGACGCGGTTGTCCGACGGACTCTGGCTCACCCTTTGCGACACCAACCAGCTGGAAAACGCGTTGCTGAACCTGACCATCAACGCCCGCGACGCCATGCCTGATGGCGGTGAGCTGACGCTGATCAGCGAAAACATGAGGCTGGACGAGCCCCTCGCTCAGGAAATCGGTCTGCAACCAGGCGAGTACATCGCGCTCGGAGTCCGCGACACGGGTGTCGGCATCCCACCGGAGAAGCTCGGCTACGTCTTCGATCCCTTCTACACCACCAAACCCCTGGGTGAAGGCACCGGGCTCGGTCTGTCCATGGTGTACGGTTTCGCCAAGCAATCGGGCGGCGGCGTGCGTATCGAAAGCACGGTGGGCGAAGGTACCAGCGCCTGGATTTATCTGCCCCGCCACTACGGCCAGTCGGCCAATCTGCATACTCCAACCAACACGGAGCTGGCGCCCGCCTCGGTCGAGGGCCGAACCGTTCTGGTGGTGGATGACGAGCCCAACGTGCGCTCGCTGGTGACGGAGGTTCTGCAGGACATGGGGCTGAACACCCTGGAGGCCGCCGAAGGTCCCAGCGGCCTGCGCATCCTCGACAGCGATGCACACCTGGACCTGCTGATTTCGGATATCGGGCTGCCCGGCGGCATGAACGGGCGCCAGCTCGCCGATGCCGCACGGGAAAAGCGCCCCTCCTTGCGCGTGCTGTTCATTACCGGGTACGCCGAGGGCTCGGTGTTGCAGCGCAGCAACGCCTCGTACGACTACGAGGTCCTGACCAAGCCGTTCACCATCTCGAATCTCGAAGAGAAAGTCCGCAGCATGCTGGAGCCTGGTCAGGAGGCAGAGGAGACCTAGACGGACGAGATGGCGCTGCTTCCTTCTTCCAGCCAGCGCCCGATGTCAACCCGGATGCGCTTCTTGTCCAGCTTGCCGACACTGGTCTTGGGGATATCTGCAACAACCGCGATCTGCTGCGGGATCGCCCACTTGTTGATTTGCCCCTGCTCCACTGCAGGCTCGAGAAACGTCTGCAGCGTAGGCGCATCGAGCTGCTTGCCCTCACCCAACACCAGCAAGGCGAAAGGCCGCTCGCCCCAGCGCTCGTCCGGCACGCCCACCACCGCCACGTCGCGCACCGCCTCGTGGCGGCTGATCAGCCCCTCCAGCGCCAGAGAGGAAATCCACTCGCCGCCGGTCTTGATGACATCCTTGATGCGATCGCGAATGTCGATATTGCCCATCTCGTCGAGGGTGGCGACATCACCGGTATGCAGCCAGCCCCCAGCCCATAGTTCTTCGCTCTTTTCCGGGTTGCCCGCATAACCCTGGGTCAACCACGGCGCCCGGAGCACCAGCTCGCCCTGGGATACGCCATCAGCGGGTAGAAAACTGCCGTCCGGCGCCTGAATTGCCGCGTCGACCAGCACCACCGGAACCCCGGCCTTGAGCCGGTAGGTGATCTGTTCATCCTCGCTGGCCTGACGCACTTCGTCATTGATATGGGCACCGGAAATCAGTGGGCAGGTTTCCGACATGCCATAGGCAGCGACCAGCTGCATGCCGCAGGCGCGGGCCGACTCGTAGAGACCGCGGGTCAACGCGCTGCCGCCGATGGTGATTTTCCATCCGGAGAAATCCACGCCCTGCGCCGCCTTGGCGTTGAGCAGCATCTGCACGATGGTCGGTACGCAATGAGAGAAGGTCACCTTTTCCCGGCGCCACAGCTCGATCAGCAACTCCGGGTCGTAGCGCCCTGGATAAACCTGTTTGAGGCCCAGCATCGTCGCAACATACGGCAGCCCCCAAGCATGGACGTGGAACATTGGCGTGATCGGCATGTAGACGTCGCCGGCCGCCAACAGCTGCGGATTTTGGCGACAACCGACCGTCACCGCCCCGGCAAGCGTGTGCAGCACCAGTTGGCGATGGGTGAAGTAGACGCCCTTGGGTTCCCCCGTGGTGCCGGTGGTGTAAAAGGTGGTCGCGACCGAGTCTTCGTCGAAATCGGGAAAATCGTAGTGCGGCTCTGCAGCGGCGAGCAGGCTTTCATATTCACCGACGCAATTCGGCAATTCGCAATGTTTGTCCTCGGTATCGGTGATCAGCAAGGTCTTGTCGACCGTGGTGAGCTGTCCGGCGATCGCCTGATACAGGGACGCGAACTCGCTGTTGACGAGGACGAAGCGATCCTCGGCATGGTTCATGGTGTAAAGAATCTGCTCGGGTGATAGCCGTACGTTGATGGTATGAACCACCGCGCCGATCATCGGGATCGCGAACATGCATTCGAGATAGCGATGGCTGTCCCAGTCCATGACCGCCACGGTATCACCCGCCTTGACCCCGGCGGCGGTCAGTACGTTGGCGAGTCGAGCGATACGCTGATTGAGGGTGCGATAGTCGAAACGCAGCTGGTCGCGGTAGACGATCTCGCGAGAGCGCTCATAGCGCTGGCCCGACAGCAGCAGGCTTTGATCAACAGGGGATACTGGTAGGCATTCGCGGCGGGTTTGATCACTCGGGTCTGCAACATAG
>DPSI01000013.1 GCA_003527165.1 Pseudomonas sp. | reverse complement strand
CCGATCTTAGCCGCCGACCACTTTGATCTGTATCGGCAATTCGATATAGAACTGCTGGGTCACTTCCGGCTGCAGCTTAATTTCTTCGAATTCAAGCCCACTGCCCAGCCCGGTGCGAGTTATGTCCTCAAGCAAACCAGGCACCTCGGTGTCGCTAGGCAACTGGCGCAGCAGGGCGCCAAACGAGGCCTCCATCTCGACCATCTGCGCCTTGTACGCTTCGAGGTTCGCAGCTTGAAAGGCCTTCGAGGAGAACTGCTGCTTTAGCGTTTCTTCCTGTGCCTTTTGCTGGTCCAGGCTGGCCTGCATATCACTGAGGTAGAAGTAGTAACCACCTCCGAGCATCAGAATCAGCAGCAATACGGCAGCGATCACCTTCACCGCGACGGGCCAGGAGCCCAGGTTATTCATATCCAGGTCGCTTAAATCGACACTGCGGAGACTCTCCAAGGAACTCGCCAGACTCATGGCTTATCTCCTTCCACTGCCGCGCCCGGCTGCGTCTGCTGCACCGTTAGCTGGAACACATTTTCCTGATCGACCGCCCCCGCAGTGATGGCCTTCACTTCGTTCAGGTTTGGCGCTTCCAGCCATTCAGACCCATCCAAGTTACGCATCAGGTTAGAGACCCGGTTGTTGGACTCCGCGCCACCGACGATGGCGATATTCTTACCAGTCATTTTCAGCCCGGTGAAATACACGCCATCAGGGAGCGTACGTACCAGCTGATCAAAAACCCTGCCGATGATCGGGCGGTTGCCCTGCAGGTCCTGAATGATCTTCATACGCTCGAGCAATTGCTGCCGACGCTCTCGCAATTCCTTGATTTCCACGATTCGCGCATCCAGGACGGCAATCTCTTTACGGATGAAGCCGTTGCGCGCGTTCTGCCGCTCGATGGCATGGGCAAAATACTGATCCGCAAGAAACAGCAGTCCCACCGCCACAACAGCCACCCCGACAAGCGACACCAGGAAACGCTGCTTGCGCTCCTCACGGAGCTGCTCGCGCCAAGGCAATAGGTTGATCCGAGCCATCAGTCGAAACTCCTCAAGGCCAACCCACAGGCAATCATCAGCGATGGCGCATCACTGGCGAGCGCGCCAGCGTTGACCTTGCTACTCAAGGCCATATCGGCAAACGGGTTGGCGACTAAAGTCTGGGTTCCGATTTTCTGCTGAATCAACCGATCCAGACCCGGTATCGAAGCCGTGCCGCCAGCCAGAAGAATGTAATCCACGTCATGGAATTGCCCGGCAGCGAAGAAAAACTGCAGCGAGCGCGACACCTGTTGAACCACCGCCTCTTTGAACGGCTGCAATACTTCGCTGTCATAATCGTCTGGAAGACCACCCTGTTTTTTGGCCAAACCAGCCTCTTCCATTGACAGACCGTAACGACGCTGAATCTCCTCGGTAAGCTGACGACCACCGAACAGCTGCTCGCGCGTATAAATAGTGCGGCCATTGTGCAGGACGCTTAGCGTGGTCATGGTCGCGCCGATATCGACGAGGGCGACGGTCAGCTCATCATGGCCAGCGCCTAACTGGGGCCCCAACAATCCATATGAACGCTCCAGCGCATAGGCTTCGACATCAACAACCTTTGCCGTTAACCCGGCTAAGGCGAGAGCCGCCTCGCGAATTTCGACGTTCTCCTTGCGGCACGCCGCCAACAACACTTCGACGCGGCCCGCAGAACGAGCGGAGGGACCCTGCACCTCGAAGTCGATGGCTACCTCTTCCAGAGGGTAAGGTATGTACTGATCCGCTTCGATTTTCAGCTGATTTTCCAGCTCATCGTCATTCAGCCCGGCGTCCATCTCAATGCTTTTAGTAATGACTGCCGAGCCGGAAACCGCTACGGCAGTGGACTTGACACCGGTTTTCGCTTTAGCCAGCAACCGAGACAACGCCTGGCCTACGCCTTCCAGCTCAGCGATGTTCTTTTCCACCACAGCGTTTGGCGGAAGCGGCTCGACCGCATAGGACTCAACCCGATATCGGGAGCCTGAACGGCTTAATTCGAGTAGCTTGACTGACGTCGAACTGATGTCGATCCCAAGCAGCGTGTTCGCTTTCTTAGTGAAGAGCCCTAGCACGGCTGATTTCCTATCTTTATCCGCTACTTACGGATTAATTATGTTTGTCCGCATTAGATAACAGCCTTGACAGAAGCGCAAATGGCTCCTCGGCAAAAAAACCGCTTATAATGTGAACGGTTTTTCCTTTCAGCATCGTCTGCGGCTTACTCCCCATTCCCCACCCTGGATTCAACGAACCCCGATGCGTTTTCTGAAGTTTTTCCTATGGTCGTGCCTGGCTATTTTCTGCGGACTTTTGCTCAGTCTAAGTGGCGCGTTTCTATATCTCAGCCCCAACCTGCCATCGGTCGAATCGCTACGCAGCATCCAGCTCCAGATACCGCTACGCGTCTATAGCGGTGACGACAAGTTGATTGCCGAGTATGGCGAAATGCGGCGCTCCCCTATCGGCTTCGACCAGATACCCAAGGATTTCATCGCCGCATTATTGGCGGCCGAAGACGACAACTTCGCTAATCATTATGGCGTCGATGTTTCCAGCCTGATGCGCGCTGCCACGCAATTATTGAAAACCGGCCATATTCAGACCGGCGGCAGTACTATCACCATGCAGGTCGCGAAAAACTACTTCCTTACCAGCGAACGAAGTTTTTCCCGCAAAATCAACGAGATTCTCCTTGCACTTCAGATTGAAAGGGAATTGAGCAAGGACGAAATCCTCGAGCTGTACGTTAATAAGATCTATCTGGGCAATCGCTCTTACGGTATCGAGGCGGCAGCTCAGGTTTATTACGGCAAATCCATCGGCGAGCTGAGCCTGGCGCAAATGGCCATGATCGCCGGGCTACCCAAGGCACCGTCGGCCTTCAATCCACTGGCCAACCCGGAGCGCGCCAAGGAAAGACGTGACTGGATCCTGGGGCGGATGTACCGGCTCGGCAAGATAGACGAGGCCCGCTATCAGCAAGCGCTGGCAGAAGTAGTCGACGCGTCCTATCACGGCTCCTCACCGGAGCTCGACGCACCCTATATAGCCGAGATGGCGCGTGCCGAAATGGTCGGCCGCTTCGGCAGTGCAGCTTACACCGATGGGTTCCGCGTTTATACCACCATCACCAGTGATCGTCAGATCGCCGCCAACCAAGCGCTCACCCAAGGACTGATCGAATACGATCAGCGTCACGGCTACCGTGGCCCGGAAGCTCAGCTGAGCGCTACCGACCGGGAAGTCTGGCTGACGGAGCTTGGCAACTATCGCAGCCAGTCCGGTCTGCTTCCCGCTGTCGTCAGCGCCGTTTCCAAAGACGCAATCAAGGCCTTGCTTCGTGACGGCAGCGAACGCAGCATCAGTTGGGAAAGCATGAAATGGGCCCGACCGTTCATCAACACCAACAGCCTGGGCCCGCAACCGAAAG
>DPSI01000405.1:2226-5704 GCA_003527165.1 Pseudomonas sp. | reverse complement strand
TGTCCGCCGAGCCATGCGCCCCCGGCAATACCGAGGTTGAAGGCGGCGATGTTCAGGCCCGAGGCGACGTCCACGGCGTTCGGCGTGTAGTGCTCGGCCTGGCGTACCACATAGACCTGCAGACCGGGTACGTTGCCGAACGCCACCGCGCCCCAGAGCAAAACCGTCGCCAATGCCAGCCAGGGGTTGGCTGCGGTAAAGGTGAGCGTGAAGAGCACGGCGGCCAGCAGCGCAAAGATCAACTTCAAGGCGCTGATCGGCCCGCGACGGTCGGCCAGCTTGCCGCCCCAGATATTCCCCACCGCCACCGAGACGCCGTAGACCAGCAGAACCAGGCTTACCGCGCCTTCACCGAAGCCGCTGATCTCCTGCAGGATCGGCGCAAGAAAGGTGAAGGCGATAAAGGTGCCGCCGTAGCCGACCGCAGTCATGGCGTAAACCAGTAGCAGGCGGGGCTGTTGCAGTACGGCCAGCTGCTGGACGATGGACGCGGGTTTGCTGTGCTGGATGCCGCGCGGCACGAAGAGCAGGCTGCCGATGAAGGCGATCACACCAAGCAGCGACACGGCAAGAAAGGTTTCCCGCCAGCCGAACTGCTGACCGATGAAGGTGCCGAGCGGTACGCCGGTCACCAGGGCGACGGTGAGCCCGGTGAACATGATGGCGATGGCGCTCGCGGCTTTCTCTTTCGAGACCAGGCTGGTGGCGATGGTCGAGCCGATGGAAAAGAACACGCCGTGGGCGAGGCCGGTGACGATGCGCGCCAGAATCAACGACTCGTACCCCGGCGCCTGCCAGGCGAGCAGATTGCCGGCGGTGAACTGCACCATCAACGACAGCAGTAACAACTTGCGCGGGACCTTGCCGGTCAGGGCGGTGAGCAGCGGGGCGCCGACCGCTACGCCCAAGGCGTAGAGGCTGACCAGCAGCCCGGCCGAAGGCAGGCTGACACCGAGGTCACCGGCAATGGTGGGGATCAGACCGACGATGACGAACTCCGTCGTGCCGATGGCGAAGGCGCTGAGGGTCAGCGCGACCAGAGCGATGGGCATGGGATGAGACTCCGGTTGGATTGCATGGCGCGCAGTGTCTACCGCAGACTCATGCGGAAAAACCGGGTCTCAGACCAAACATAATTGACTGTGAGTCACAGATGAAAACCACGCTCGACGAATTGCAGGCCTTCACAGCCGTCATCGATACCGGCTCCATCTCCAGCGCCGCGGTGCAGTTGGGGCAGACCGCCTCGGGTGTAAGCCGTGCGCTGAGCCGGCTCGAAGCCAAGCTCGCAACTACGCTATTGCGGCGCACCACCCGGCGCCTGGAGCTAACGGAGGAGGGCGCGGCTTTGCTGATTCAGGCGCGACGGATTCTCGAAGCGGTGGAGGAGGCTGAGGAGCAGATGTCGCGGCGGTTGCAGCATCCGGCCGGAAGATTGCGGGTCAATGCCTCGGCGCCGTTCATGCTGCACGTGCTGGTGCCGCTCGTTGGTGGGTTCCGCGAGCGCTATCCGGACATTGAGCTGGAACTGAACAGCAGCGACCAGATCATCGATCTTATCGAACATCGCACCGACCTGGCGCTGCGTCACGGTCCGCTGCGGGATTCCACCCTGCATGCTCGGCCGCTGGGGCGCAGCCGGCTGCGTGCGGTGGCCAGTCCGGATTATTTGGCGCGGCGCGGTACCCCGCAGCGGGTCGAAGATCTGGCGACGCATAGCCTGATCGGTTTCACTCAGCCGGAAAGCCTGAATCAATGGCCGCTGCGTCATCCGCTTGGCGAAAGCTTCCCCATCGCGCCGAGCCTTTGGGCCTCCAGCGGCGAGACGGTGCGACAGCTGGCGCTGGCCGGGGAGGGCATCGCCTGCTTGTCGGACTTCATGACCGCGCGCGATCGCGCCGAGGGCGCGCTGGTCGAGGTGCTGGCCGAGGCGAACGTCAGAGTGCTGCAGCCGATTCATGCCGTGTACTACCGCAATACCGCGCTCGCCGCACGCATCACCTGTTTTCTCGATTACCTGAGCGAGTGCCTGGCGGAGCAGGCCTGGACGCGCCACGGATGACCGGTCCGAACGATGAGCGGCCGGGCCTGCCTAACGCTGCAGGCACACCCTGCGAGGAAACCATCATGCTCAGCACAGCCTTTCCAAGCGATCCGCCGCTGTATCCTTGGCTGGCGGACGAATCACCCCTGAATGATCTTGACGATGCCGAGAGCGATACCGAACTGGACGACGGCGATACGTTGCCAGACGAGGTGCTCGAACAGCTGGAGAAAGAGCCACCGCTACCGGACCCGATGCCCGACCCTGGTGTAATGTAGCTGTTTCGGTTGTATCTGGCGGTGCGCTCAGGTCGGAATGCAGCTAGTAGATGGTCGGCCAATGGCCGGGAAGGATACAACCGCAGCAGGTCGAATAAATTCGACCCTACAGATATCGGAGCAGGACGCGAAGCGTTCGGGGCGGCGATTTCCACGCGATAGCGAGGGTCATCAGCAGGCCGAGGCGTCCTACCGTGCCCGTTCTCCGTGGGCACGTTTCTTGGACGCCTTGCGCCCATCGGCGGAGGTGATTTCCGCGCCCGGCTTTCCAGCATGCGGCCATATACGACCCTGCAGGAACTCTACCGTTACGTGACATTATCGCTAGAGCTGAACGCAGTTCGCGGGACGGTCGCTGTCCCGAGATCATCCGAACTCCATCGAGCGCAACCTGAAAGCTGCCTGCGCAATTCAAGGTGCCCTTTTCTCAAGAGACGTAATGCATGAACAGGCGGTTGTTGGTTGGGGTTTTGCTGATCGGCCTGCATGTGTTCGTTGGCGTCACGCTGATTCCAGATCTCTCGCTCGGGCTGCTTGGCAGCGTTCTGGCGTGGGCCTATCTCGCGCTTTCAGCGGTGTTGATGCGCTATGGCGTGTTGGTGCGAGGGGCGGGCAATTGGCTGTTGGCGTGGTCCGGGTTGCTGGCAATGGGGATCTTTTCCAGCTTGGCGATATTCGCGCTGTTGCGCGCTTTTGCGCTGGCGTTGGCATCGCTACTGGGCTGGGAGTCGGCTGGCTTTGCGCAGGGGTCGGCGCAGCTTGTCGTCGTTGCGGTCGTGGCGGTGACGCTGTTCGGGTTGCTCAACGCGCGGCGAACGGCTCGGGTGGCAGAGCGCGACATCGCCTTGCGAGATCTGCCTGTCGCGCTGGAAGGGTTCAGCATCGTACAGCTCAGCGATATCCACGTAGGCCCGACGATCAAGCAGGGCTATATCGACGCGATCGTCAAACGGGTCAACGGACTCTCGCCGGATCTCATCGTCATCACCGGCGACCTGGTGGACGGCAGCGTTGCCGACCTGGCTGATGACATCGCACCGCTGGCACAGCTAAGCGCCCGTCACGGTGTTTACGTGGTGACCGGCAATCACGAGTACTACTCCGGTGCAGACAGTTGGATCGCTGAATTCGAGCGGTTGGGCATGGCGGTGCTCCT
>DPSI01000405.1:0-1952 GCA_003527165.1 Pseudomonas sp. | reverse complement strand
GGCATATTCAACTCGAACACGCCGGCGCTCGGTTGGTGCTGGCCGGCATCGCCGACTATTCGGCCGAACTGTTCAGACCCAGCCACCGAAGCGATCCAGCCGCGGCATTTGCCGGGGCGCCCGATGATGTGCCGCGCATTCTTCTGGCGCACCAGCCGCGCTCGGCGAAGGCTGCGCTGGAGGTGGGTTGCGATCTGCAGCTGTCCGGTCATACGCACGGCGGCCAGTTCTGGCCCTGGATGCACTTCGTGCGTTGGCAGCAGCCCTGGGTGGCGGGGCTGCAGCGCGTCGGCCAGATGCAGATCTACATCAGCCGTGGCACTGGCTACTGGGGGCCGCCGCTTCGCTTCGGGGCCCCGTCGGAAATCACCCATATCCGCCTGCTCAGGGCCGTTTGATGAAGGCCGGCAGGCTAGCTGGCGGAGCGGCTGATTAGCTCGCCAACAGCTCGCGGCGTAACAGCACGTAGTCCTGGCCTTCCAACTGCCCGCGGCGCAGGGGATTGCGTGTGCAATGGGCGGCGAAGCCCGCATCGACGAAACGGTACGGTAGATGCTCGTCGCGACCGGCCGGAATGCCTAAGCGTGTGGTCTGGACGATGTCCGGGCGCGCGCCGATATCGTCCACGCGCAGCCGGGCTGGGTTCATGCGCTGGGCGTTCCACTCCGTCACCGTCAGGCCCAGCGCCTTGCACAGCAGCGTCTGGCCGGAGCAGAGGCGGGTCAGCGGGCGCGGACCGCCAGCTGCGGCCGGGCTGTTGCTGCGCATGCGTTCGATGGATTCTTCGCAGGACAGCGAATCGACCCAAGGGTAACCGGCCTTGATGCACACCGCGTTGCCGTCACCCTGCACGCTGAAGTTCAGCGAATCCCCGCCGCGCGAGTAATAGAGGTAGAGATGGCCGGCCGGCATGAACATCGCGCGCCGCGACGGACTATAGCCGAGCGAGGAGTGGCTGGCCTTTTCGTCGACGTAATAGGCCTCGGTCTCGATGATGCGCGCCGACAACCACAACCCGTCGACGCAATGGCGAATCACGGTTCCCAGCAGATCCTGGGCGACGATCTGCGCGTCCCGGTCGAAAAAAGCGTCGTCGAGATACTGCTGCGGTGGTTCGATAAGGCTGTTCATCTGCGCTCCGGCTTCGGCAAGTCTGCCTGTTCCGACCGCATAAGCGGGGCGAATTTCCGCGCTGGATAACAGGATTCCGTGCCGGTCGTCAGACAAACGTGCGTATCAGGTACAGAAACCCCCGTTTTTTAGACCGAATGGTCAGTTGCCAAAATGCAAGAAGCCCCGCCTGAGCGGGGCTTCTTCAGTGCATCGATCGAAGAGCCGATCAAGTAACGCTTTCGCTTAGACGTTGAAGCGGAAATGCATCACATCACCGTCCTTGACGATGTATTCCTTGCCTTCCAGGCGCCATTTGCCGGCTTCCTTGGCGCCGGCCTCGCCCTTGTACTGGATGAAATCGTTATAGGCGACCACTTCGGCGCGGATGAAGCCTTTCTCGAAATCGGTGTGAATGACGCCGGCAGCCTGCGGGGCGGTGGCGCCGACTTTCACGGTCCAAGCGCGGACTTCCTTCACGCCAGCGGTGAAATAGGTCTGCAGGTTGAGCAGCTCGTAACCGGCGCGGATCACGCGATTCAAGCCCGGCTCTTCGAGGCCGAGGGATTCGAGGAACATGTCCTTTTCCTCGCCATCGTCCAGTTCGGCGATTTCCGCTTCGATCTGGAGTGCGCGAAAGCGGCCGGGGCGCGTGGCGTGCTGGTCAATGTCCCGGAAAACCTCTGGCCCGAGCTGACCGAGCTGCATGCCCGTGATTGCGCGGAGTTGTTGCGGTCGTTGAATTGAACGGCAGCTCCAAAGCATGCGGCCGTCGTCCTTGTAGGAGCGAGGGCGCCCCCTGGCCCTTGCTCGTGATCGCCGTTGATGCCGCGAGGAGACGG
>DPSI01000406.1 GCA_003527165.1 Pseudomonas sp. | reverse complement strand
GCCGACGTCGTGCTCTATGACCGCTTGGTAGCGCCGGCCATCCTCGACTTGTGTCGCCGTGATGCCGATCGGATCTATGTCGGTAAACAGCGCGCCGACCACGCCGTCCCCCAGGAACAGATCAATCAGTTGCTGGTGACGCTGGCCGGAGAGGGCAAACGAGTGCTGCGCCTGAAAGGCGGTGATCCCTTCATCTTCGGTCGCGGCGGCGAGGAGATCGAAGAGCTGGCCGCCCATGACGTGCCGTTTCAGGTCGTTCCCGGTATCACGGCCGCCAGCGGTTGTGCCGCCTATGCCGGCATTCCCCTGACTCACCGTGACCATGCCCAGTCGGTGCGCTTCGTCACCGGTCACTTGAAAGACGGCAGCTGCGATCTACCCTGGTCGGAGTTGGTGGCGCCTAGTCAGACGCTGGTGTTCTATATGGGCCTGGTTGGGCTGCCGGTGATTTGTCAGCAGTTGATCGCTCATGGTCGTGGTGCGGATACGCCCGTCGCTCTGATCCAGCAGGGCACTACCAGCCATCAAAGGGTATTTACCGGGACGCTTGCGAATCTGGCCGCGCGGGTCGCAAGCGAGCGGGTCCAGGCCCCGACGTTGATCATTGTCGGCGAGGTGGTGAAGCTCCGCGAGAAGCTCGCCTGGTTCGAAGGCGCGGGTAACGCAGCACAATAAATGCGGCGCTCGGACTCATACGGGGGCTAGCGCGCGCATCCGTCCTGTCAGCGCGACCAGATTCCCTTGCCGGGAAGGCGGTCGCGATCATGCGAACGATCCAATGCCAGATTCGGTCCCTTCGGGATGATGCCGTTGGCATTGATATGACGGTGGCTTGCGTAGTAGTGGCTCTTGATGTGAACGAAATCGACGGTATCGGCGATCCCTGGCCATTGGTACAGCTCGCGCAGCCAGTTCGACAGGTTCGGGTAATCCTCGATCCGCCGCAGATTGCACTTGAAATGCCCGTGGTAGACCGCGTCGAAGCGAACCATCGTGGTGAACAGGCGCCAGTCGGCTTCGGTCAGGTACTCGCCAGTCAGGTAGCGCCGCTCGCCGAGACGTCGTTCCAGCCAGTCCAGCTCGCTGAAGACTTCGTCGAATGCGGCCTCGTAGGCCTTCTGCGTGGACGCGAACCCGGCGCGATAAACGCCGTTGTTGACCCGCGGATAAATTCGCTCGTTGAGCGTATCGATTTCGCCGCGCAGTGGTCCGGGGTAAAGGTCCAGCGTGGAACCGGTCAGCTCGTCGAAGGCGCTGTTGAAGATGCGGATCAACTCGGCGGACTCGTTATTGACGATGCGTTGCTGCTGGCGATCCCAGAGCACCGGTACGGTGACTCGACCGGTGTAGTTGTCATCGTCACGGGTGTAGCGCTGATGCAGATACTGCAAGCCATCCAGCGCATCACCGGTGGAGCCTGTGTCCTTGTCGAAGGTCCAGCCATGCTCGGCCATCAACCAGCTGACGACCGACACGTCGATCAATTGATCGAGTTGCTTGAGTTTGCGATAGATAAGGGTGCGGTGCGCCCAGGGGCACGCGAGAGAAACATAGAGGTGATAGCGTCCGGCTTCAGCCTTGACCGCCCGTTGGCCCTCCGGACCTGGCGAGCCGTCTGCCGTCACCCAGTCGCGCCGTTGTGCCTGTTCCCGCTGGAATTCGCCGTCACGGCTGTTTTCGTACCAGCGGTCCTGCCACTGTCCATCGACCAAGAGCCCCATCTCTGCCTCCTCACGCTTTTAGGTTAGGCGCCAGTGTATGGGGGATAGTTCGATGGATGGGTCGCCATCCCCGGTCAAACCCATCGTTCAGCCCGATAGGTTGCGCTGTTCCCAGTATTGCTGCGCCTGGGCAAATGCCGCGTCGCGAGGCTGGCCGAACCCACGCAACGCCAGGGCCATGGTTGCTACTACAGCCAGTTCACCGTAGGCGTCTTCGGCAGTGCCTCGCCAGACGGCGACCAACTGTTGCGGGTCGAGTTGCGCAGGCTTGACATGGCGCTGCGGTGAAAGCGCCGGCCAGTCCTCATCCCAGGCCTCGCCTGCGCGGGTGCCGTACAGGTGCGCAACGCCGTCCGGGTTCACTTCGATCTCGCCGCCTTCGCCCTTGATGACGATGGCCGAGTCGCCAAGTAGGCGGCTGGCTTCGCGGTGATTGGCCTGATAGCCGGGGTGGAAGATGCTCTGCAGGCCGCAACGTGCACCCAGAGGGTTGAGAATGCGCGCCAGCGAGTGGATCGGCGAGCGCAGGCCGAGGATGTTGCGCTGATCGATCATCCGTTGCAGCCCAGGCATCCAGCTGCCGAGCGGCGCGAAGGCGAGGCTGGTCTTGTCCAGGGTAGCCGCGACGCTTTCCCAGTCTTCGCAACGGGCAATTCCAAGTAGATCGAGTTGCTGTTCGGTATACATCCGGCCGGCCGTATGAGCGCCGCCGCCGTGCATCAGAATGCGAACGCCATTCTGCGCCAGGCATTTGGCTGCGAGCAGGTACCAGGGCAAATGACGCTTCTTGCCGGCATAGGTCGGCCAATCGATATCCACCGGGATCGTCGGGGCATGCAAACGCTCGCGTACGGCTTCGGTGAAACCGGCGAGTTCTTCCGCACTTTCTTCCTTATGCCGCAGCAGCATGAGAAAAGCGCCGAGCTGGGTGTCCTCGGCCTTGCCGTCGAGCAGCATTCCCATGGCTTCGCGCGCTTCCTCTCGGGTGAGGTCGCGGGCGCCGCGCTTGCCTTTGCCCAAGATGCGCACGAAGACGGCGAAGGGGTGTTCGGGAGGGGTCACAAGGCTCATATGCAATTGCTCGGTTTCGGCAAACCCGCCAGCTTTGCGGCGAGCTTGGCGGGTGTGCCTTTGAAAAGACGGTTCAGGTGCATGCTGTTGCCCTTTCCCGGGCCGAGTTTCAGCGCGGTGTATTTGATCAATGGGCGCGTTGCGGGGGACAGCTGAAACTCGCGATAGAACTCGCGCAGTAGGTGTAGAATTTCCCAGTGTTCGGCTTCAAGGCTGAGTCCTTCAGCCTTGGCCAGTGCTTCGGCGACCGGTTCGCTCCAATCATCGAGACTGACCAGGAAACCCTCCCGGTCCACAGCAATGCCCGTGCCGTTAACGTTCAACGCGTTCATAGCCAGGCGTTCGTCCGCGCATATCGGCAGCACAGCTCGACGAATCCCGGATAGTCGACTTGCTGCAAGCGCTCGGGCAGATCCCCGAGACCGCGCGTGTCAACGTCTTCCTCCAGCGCGAACAAGCCAATGCCGTCCGGCATCAACTCCAGCGCCTGGCGTTGTGCAGTCGCTTTCTGCAACGCATAGACCGCGTCGCCGCTCAGCAATAGGGCATCGCCGGCTCCGAGAAGGTGCAGGCAGCTGACCAGACGGCCATCGGTGAAGGGGGAGTGGGAAAGCAGATGCAAAGTGGCCATCAAAGAGTGATCACGTGGTCGTAGCGGTTGATAAGGGCGCTGAGGCCGGCATCGTCGAGCACCTCGACCGGGAGCGGTAATGCGGCCTCGTCCAGCCCTCGTTCGCTGAGGCTGCGCTTGGCTGCGAACAGCGCATTGACGCCGAACATCGGCAATGCCTGCAGATTGGCCGTCAGGTCCTTCTGCTGCAGATGCGCCGCCTGCTGTGCGGGCGCCAGCTGGAACACGCCGTCGTCGAGAAACAGAAGACCGAGCGGGAGTTCGAAGGCGCCACCGGCCAGAACGATGTCCAGCGCCTCGCGTGCGGAGGGGCCGGACCAAGGTGACTGACGGGTGATGATCAGCATCGAGCGAGCCATTAATGGCCTCCGAAGCAGACGAGACGGTCGGCTTGCTGGCTGGCTTCATGTAGCTGCCCCAGTCCGGACAACTCCCAACCAGACGCGAGGTTGGCCGCAGGGCGCTGATACCGCTTTGCTTCCTGCTCGTCCAGCACGCCACGGCGCAGACCGGCGGCGATACAAACCACCCCATCCAGTCCATGGGTATTGACGAAGCGCGTCCATTGCGCAGCGACATCTTCCTCGTCCTGCGCCGTGACTGGATTGGCTGATGCACTGTGAACGCCGTCCTGATAAAGAAACAGCCGGACAATCTCGTGTCCGCCAGCAAGCACGGCCTCCGCGAAGCGCAATGCGCGCCGCGAAGCGGGGGAATGGGCGGGGGCGAACAGGGCGATAACGAATTTCATGGGGCACCGTTGAATTGCTGGGTGACATGATACGCCAGCCGCAGAAACGAAAAAGCCCGCCGAAGCGGGCTGATTCACCGGGCGGCTATCAGTCGTCGCCACCCATGATGCCCATCAGCTGCAGCAGGCTGATGAACAAGTTGTAGATCGAAACGTACAAGCCAATGGTGGCCATGATGTAGTTGCGCTCGCCGCCGTGGATGATCGCGCTGGTCTGATAGAGGATGCAGACCGAAGAGAACAGCACGAACCCGGCGCTGATTGCCAGTTGCAGACCGCTGATCTGGAAGAAGAAGCTAGCGACCATCGCGCCCAGCAGGACGAAGAAGCCCGCGGTGATAAAGCCGCTGAGGAAGCTCATGTCCTTGCGGGTGATCAGCACGAATGCGGACAGACCGAAGAATACCAGTGCAGTCATCGACAGCGCAGAGGCGATTAGCTCGCCGCCGTTGGCGGTGCCCAGGTACATGTTGAGAATCGGGCCGAGCGTATAACCCATGAACCCGGTCAGGGCGAAGGTGGACAGCAAGCCCCAAGCCGAGTTGCGTAGCTTGACGGTCAGAAAGAACAAGCCGTAGAAACCGATCAGCACTACGAAGATGTTCGGGTAGGAAGCGTTAGCCTGCATCGCCATATAGGCTACGAAAGCACTGAAGCCCAAGGTGATGGCGAGAAGGCCGTAAGTGTTGCGCAGAACGCGGCTGACTTCCTGTTGTTCAACCTGCGTGTGCGTAGATGCATACTGTTGCTTGAGCATGGCGACACTCCTGTAGATGTATTCAGCCTGAGGTGAATTGCCTCGGATCATAGCAGAGCTTTTGTTTCAGCCTAACAACAGAGTTTGACAGTGTGTTTCGTTCCGGTACTATGGCGCCCGCTCCTGCGGAGGAGTGGCAGAGCGGTTGAATGCAACGGTCTTGAAAACCGTCGAAGGGGAAACTCTTCCGTGAGTTCGAATCTCACCTCCTCCGCCATATCGCAATCTGAAGGCCCCGTATTCCGGGGCCTTCAGCGTTTCTAGGAATTGGAAAAGCGGGTGTGAGTGTTCCCATATTGTTCCCAAGCAGAACAGAGCATCAGGCTGAACCGTGTTGGCGCGTCCGGGTTTGGCACTGCTTCGCACCATGTATGGCAGAAAGCAACTGCGGATTGTTGCAGTAATTTGGTACTTGGTCACACGCCTGGCAGCTGGATATGCCAACTATGTCTGACCTGAAGGAGAGAAGTCCGGCAGGCCTGCCATCGTGAGAAGCGCTACATGGGCGCCCCCTGCGCCCCCTGCGCCATACGCAAGATCAGTTACGCACCGCGTCGTCCAGCAACACCTGCTCGGTTGGTTTAGTTCTTGGTGGCGCCGGTCGGCTTTTCCCATGGTCAGCTCGCTTCCCCGTTCGGAGGTTAGCCGACCCAACATCATCCCCGCTCTAGCCAAACGGACTGGCGACCCACCTATTGGCTCCCGGTCACCGCAGCCCAGGGCGAACGTTACGCGCAGGCGGTCTCCATCGTCACAACATCGTCACAGCGAATTCGAAGCCGTCCGAGCCAGCGGGTATCGCTTTTGTCCACGGCTACCCGCCTTTCATGACGATGCGCTACCCGGGGCTGCTTTTCGCCGCCTCTCCAACAGCAGTTTCCATGGTCTTCTTGCCCAACATGTGTTGCAGCTCGCAGATCTGCTTCATTGCGTCGGTCAGTGCCGAAGCCGAACACCACAGCTTCACCAGCGCTAACAGCCGACCAGGCTGCCGTCCTGGTGAAGCTTTCGCCAGTGGAACGGCTGGCTGGGTTTGATGCCGTTGCGCCTGGTCGCCACCGAGACATTTTGCCCCGGCTCTAGGCTCTCGTGAACCATGGTGAGCTTTTCCTCGACACTCAAGCGGCGCCGCCGCTCTTCGCCGAGCACTTCGATTTGTCTGGCTTTGCTGATAGTCGTGAACACGACCGTTTGCCTATTCCTTTTGGTAAGCGGGATACAGTGTCCCGTGTTTCAGGGGGCTCGTTCAGCGAGACCTATATGCCGTCTCCCTACGGTTTGCAGGTCAGAAACCAAATCGCCGTGGAAATAGCTTGGCTCAGTTGGCGAGGCGGCTGTCAGCTGGCCGTGCCGGCAAAGCTGATTCCGGTGCGCGATGCCGCAGCGCGAATGTGTGCCTGCATGGCCTTCTGTGCCGCCGCCGGGACGTGGCGCGACAGCGCGCGGAGAATCCTGCGGTGTTCCTGCCAGGTTTCCATGGCCCTTTCCGGACGGATGAACGGCAGCTTCTGGCTTTCCAAATAGATATCGGAGCGGCTGGTCAGGACGTCGAGGATCGTTTGGTTCCCGGCGGCACGGAGAATCATTCGATGAAAATCAAAATCCAGTTGCGCTGCAGATTCGAACGCTTGAGCGCGCAACTCCAGACGCATCGCTTCAACGTTATCGTTTAGGG
>DPSI01000408.1 GCA_003527165.1 Pseudomonas sp. | reverse complement strand
CGCCATGGACCAGGCGGGTCGCGAACGCACCGCGTCCTATTGGCATGCGGTGCATGAAGCGAGCGGCCAGCCGTTCAACTTCGAGTGTGGTCTGCCGGAAGGCCTGGTCTACGACACCGAGCCGGCCTGCCGCGCGCTGGTGGTGGCGCGCAGTCTCGATGCGCAAGCGAGCTGGACCCTGGCCGGGCTGATCCAGCGGGCCTTCTATGTTGAAGGGCGTAACGTCACGCTGCCGCGGCAATTGCTCGAGCTGGCCGAGACGGCGGGCCTCTCGCGTGCCGAGTTTGCCGATCGTTTCGACTCTCAGGCCGTTCGCGACGCCACTGCGGCGGATTTCAACTGGGCGCGCAATCTGGGTATCGCCGGCTTTCCGACTTTGCTTGCCGAGCACAAGGGGCAACTCGCCCTGTTGACCAACGGCTATCAGCCTTTCGAAGCGCTCTCGCCCTTGCTTGAGCGCTGGCTAGAGCACAATGCCCATGCCTGATCAGCTCAGCTGGGCGGAGATCCGTCGCCTCGCGCTGCATCATCGCAAGGCGTTGATCTTCGCCAACTTGGTTGCCGTGCTCGCCACGCTCTGCAGCGTGCCGATCCCGTTATTGCTGCCGCTGCTGGTCGATGAGGTGTTGCTGGGCCAGGGCGACACCGCATTGCTAATCATGGATCGCGTGCTGCCTGCCGGCTGGCAGACCGCGTTCGGCTACATCGCGCTGATGCTCTGCGCGACGCTGCTGTTGCGGGCATTCGCCTTGATCTTCAACGTGCTGCAGGCACGGCTGTTCGCGCAGCTTTCGAAGGATCTGGTCTATCGCATCCGCGTGCGGCTGATCGAGCGGCTCAAACGCATCGCGCTGAGTGAGTATGAAAGCCTTGGTGGCGGCACGGTTGCGGCGCATCTGGTCACCGATCTGGAGACCATCGACAAATTCATCGGCGAAACCCTCAGCCGGCTGCTGGTGGCGTTGCTGTCGATAGCCGGTACGGCCGCGATCCTGGTCTGGATGCACTGGCAGCTGGCGCTGCTGATCCTATTGTTCAACCCGCTGGTGATCTACGCCACGGTACAGCTTGGCAAGCGCGTCAAGCATCTGAAGAAGCTCGAGAATGACAGCACGTCGCTGTTCACCCAAGCGCTCACCGAGACGCTGGACGCCATTCAGGAAGTACGCGCCGGGAACCGCCAGGGATTTTTCCTGGGCCGCCTTGGTTTGCGCGCACGTGAAGTCCGCGATTACGCCGTGGCCTCGCAATGGAAGACCGACGCCTCCAACCGTGCCAGCGGCCTGCTGTTCCAGTTCGGCATCGACATCTTCCGTGCCGCGGCGATGCTCACGGTGCTGCTCTCCGACCTCTCGATCGGCCAGATGCTGGCAGTGTTCAGCTACCTGTGGTTCATGATCGGACCGGTGGAACAGCTGCTCAATCTGCAGTACGCCTTCTATGCTGCCGGCGGTGCGCTCAGCCGCATCAATCAGCTGCTGGCGCGAGCCGATGAACCCCAGTATGCCGGCGGGCAGGACCCGTTTGCCGGGCGGAATACAGTCGACATCGAGGTCCGCGGGCTATGTTTCTGCTATCAGGACGAGCCAGTGCTCGAAGGCCTTGATCTGTCGATCGCGGCGGGGGAGAAGGTTGCGATCGTCGGCGCCAGCGGCGGTGGCAAGAGCACCCTGGTGCAGCTACTGCTGGGCCTGTATCAGCCGCAAGCGGGGCAGATACGCTTCGCCGGGATCGATGTGCAGGACATTGGCCTGAGTACGGTTCGCGACAACGTGGCGGTGGTCCTGCAGCATCCGGCGTTGTTCAACGACACGGTGCGCGCCAATCTCCTGATGGGGCGCGAACGCGATGACCAGGCCTGCTGGCAGGCGCTGGAGATCGCGCAGCTGGCCGAAACCATCCGTCAGTTACCAGCGGGGCTCGACAGCGTGGTCGGTCGTTCCGGGGTGCGCCTGTCGGGTGGCCAACGTCAGCGGCTGGCCGTGGCTCGGATGGTGTTGGCTGAGCCTAAGGTGGTGATTCTCGACGAGGCGACCTCCGCCCTGGATGCTGCCACCGAGTATGCGCTGCATCAGGGCTTGAACCGTTTTCTGCAAGGGCGCACCACGCTGATCATTGCCCATCGGCTGTCTGCGGTGAAGCAGGCCGACCGGGTTTTGGTATTCGATGGTGGACGCATCGCCGAGCAGGGCGGCCACCAACAGCTGATCGCCGACGGCGGGCTCTATGCCAAGCTATACGGGCATTTACAGCAGCACTGAGTCGGCGCTTCGCATTCGAGCTGTGCGCTCTGTCCAATTTCATGGACTGATTGCTGGCAATTCGCTATCGCGGCCTGTTTAAATCGTTCTGTTTTCGCGCTCAACTTTGGTCGAGACCGGCCGACTTTATGAGGTGCGCTTATTTTTAGGAATTCTCTGATGCAGTCTGTCGATATATTCGCCAACCTTTCCGTGGGGAAAAAGCTGCTGTTCGGCTTTGCCATGGTGTTGTTGCTGACCCTGGGCGTTGCCGGCACCGGCTTCTTCGCTGTCGATTCGATTGTGACCCGCTCATCTCAGACGGATCAGCTGGCCGCCATCAACGCCGCGATTCTCGATGCGCGCGGTCAGGAACGCGATTACGCCCTGACTCGCAGTGACGCGTCCGGCTCGGCGCTGCGTGCCACTCTAGACCAGCTCAACCAGAGGCTCGACGAGCTCTCCGCGATTTCCAGCACCGAAGAGCAGGCGCTGCTGCAGGAGATTCGCAGCGACGCAGCAGACTACGCCCGACAGTTCAGCGACTATCGCGCCTTGATTGGCAAGGGCGTCGAATTGCGTGGGCACATGGGCGATGCCGCGCAGAAAAGTCGCGAGGAGTTCGAATACATCGAACTGGACATGTACGACGCGGTTCGGGTGCTGCGTCTGGAGGGCGACCATTTGAAGGGCAGCGACCCGCTGACCATCGCCGAAGCAGCCTCCGGCCTGACCAAGCGCATTCTCGATCTGCGCACATTCGAGAGCGTTTTCTTGAGCAACAACTCCCAGGAAGCCGTCGATAGCTGGAACGAGGCTTACAACGATGTGACTACGATAGGCAACAGTCTAAAGACCTGGCTCAACGACGAGCAGAAAGTGACGATGGATGGCGCGCTCGCCGCCCTTGCCGCTTATGAGCAAGCCTTCGTCGAGTTCCGTCGCAACCGCTCGGAGCGGATCGCGCTGGAAGGCGCCATGGTCGCTCAGGCACAGCGCGTACTGGATACCGCCGACCAGGCTCTGGCGGGTGCCAACGAAGCGATGCGGAGTCAGCGCAATAGTGCCTATTTGCTGCTTGCAGTGATCACCGCGCTGGCAGTGATCCTCGGGCTGGCGGCGGCCACCGCGATCTCGCGCATGATCGTTGTGCCGCTGCGCTATACGGTGCAGCTGGCGCAGCGGGTTGCCGACGGCGACCTCACGCAATCGGAGTCTGTCACTCGGCGTGATGAGCTCGGGCAGTTGCAGCAGGCCATGTACGGGATGACCGATAGCTTGCGCACGCTGATTGGGCGCATTGGCGGAAGCGTCGGGCAAATCGCCGCTGCGGCCGAGCAGCTGTCTGCGGTGACCGCGCAAACCAGCGTCGGCGTGCAGAAGCAGCGAGAGGAGACCGATCAGGTTGCGACCGCCATGCATCAAATGGCAGCGACCGTACAGGAAGTGGCGCAGAACGCCGAGCAGGCATCGCTGGCCGCCCGTCAGGCTGACCAGCAGGCCCGCCAAGGCGATCTGGTCGTCCAGGAAGCCATCGGCCAGATCGACAGCTTATCCGGCGAAGTCGAGCATTCCGCCCATGCCATCGAAGAGTTGAACACTGAGAGCGGACGTATCGGCAGCGTACTCGAAGTGATCCGTGCAGTTGCCGAGCAGACCAACCTGCTGGCGTTGAACGCTGCGATCGAAGCCGCTCGCGCTGGCGAACAGGGCCGCGGCTTCGCCGTGGTGGCTGACGAAGTACGCGCACTGGCCCGTCGTACGCACGACTCCACCGAAGAAATCGAAGGCTTGATCGGCAATCTGCAACGGGTTGCACAGAAAGCCGTCGAGCAGATGCAGACCAGCCGTGATCTGACCCAGCGCACCGTTGACCTGGCCAGCGAGGCCGGTATCGCTCTCGGTCGTATCACAGACTCTGTGTCCACCATCGAGCAGATGAATCAGCAGATCGCCGCGGCTTCCGAGGAGCAGAGTGCGGTGGCAGAAAACATCTCCGAGAGCGTGACCCGTGTCCGCGACATTGGTGAGCAAAGCGCCAGTGGTAGCGAGCAGACCGCTGGCGCCAGCGCCGAGCTGGCGCGTCTCGGTGTCGAGCTGCAAGGGCTGGTTGCGCGTTTCCGCACCTGACGCTATCGCGCGAAAGCTGAAAGCCCTGGCCAACGCCGGGGCTTTTGCATTTAGAGGCTGAACTCCCCTCGGTCGGGTCTATCTAGAATAGGGAACGCGGCCATCGTCGCGCGCCTGGGAGCCTCTTCCTTGTCTTCATCGCTGCTTGCAGCTCCTGCCGTCGAGTCGGGGGAACACGGTCAATGAAAACAACCGTATTCGTCGCCGGAGAATCGCGTCTGCGGCGGGCCATCACCGGTCCCGCACTGTTCCTCTTCATCCTTGGCGATGTGCTTGGCGCCGGCGTCTACGCCCTGGTCGGCAAGATGGCCGGTGAGGCGGGCGGCGCGGTCTGGGTGCCGCTGCTGGTGGCTCTGGGCTTCGCCATGCTCACGGCGGCGTCCTACGCCGAATTGGTCACCAAATACCCGAAGGCAGGTGGCGCGGCGGTATTTGCCGAGCGCGCGTTCGGCAAACCGCTGCTGTCCTTTCTGGTCGGCTTCTGCATGCTGGCTGCGGGTGTCACCAGTGCGGCCGGGTTGTCGTTGGCATTCGCGGGCGATTATCTCGGTGCCTTTCTCGATACTCCGGCGGTGCCGACGGCGCTGGCGTTCCTGACCGTCGTTGCGCTGCTCAACGCGCGCGGCATCAAGGAATCGCTCGGCGCCAACGCGGTAATGACAGTGGTCGAGGTGTCCGGCTTGTTGCTCGTGGTAGTGCTG
>DPSI01000579.1:3575-7285 GCA_003527165.1 Pseudomonas sp. | reverse complement strand
GCTGTTTCAGACAGCTTGCTAGCTCTTGCCGTGAAACAACCTTTTCCAAAGTTCGGTTCCTTCTCGATGTCTTAGAACAGTAGAGCAAACCGAAACCCTAATTCGCCACCCACCATTGCCGCACCCGATATGCGGAAGGAAGGAGACCCTTAGCTATTCCTAGCAGCTTTTCACCGAAAGGAGCCGTGTTATTGGCTGAGTCATTTTTGGTTCAAACCGACATTGTCGGGGCAAAATGGCAACGGACCCTAGCGGAACTCGGCTGGCTTCGATAAGTACTGAGCTAGCTGCTCCAGATCCTCTGCTCGCTCTGTATAAACTTGGAAAAGGCATTCGAGCGTCTTGCAGAGATTACGCGTGTGTTTAAGCCATTCAACCTGCTCCTTTTGCATAGCGGAACGGTCATCAACGCCGTCGCGTACCGTCTTGTACGCGTCAGCCGTGCGAACGTCGAGAGTTGCAAGCTCAGCATTTCCGCAGATCAAACCCTCTACTGCTGTAGCCGCCTTTTCGCAATCGAAGCTTGCTATGACCGGATCTAACGCGGCTGCTGCCGGAGCGTCTTGCTGGGGTGCCGGTGTAAGCACTGGCGCGGCAACGTTACCCATCGCAGCCCGGTCGATGTCAGTGAGTTTTCTAACAAAGCTCAGAGTCAACTGCGAGCCGTTTGCAAAAACCATTTTGCCATGACCAAACTGAACGGAGAGTGTCGCTAGCTCACCTGATGGTTCAAGGAGATTCACTGTCCCCTGCGACGAATTTACAGTGTGGATTGGCATTGCTCGTTTAGTGCCGCCTTGCTCCATGGCTAGAAAGCCATCATCGGCATAATCAAGGCGCAAAGGAGATTGCTGACGCGTAAGACCGGGCATGTAGACGCTATACACGCCAGCGACTTCTTGCTGAATATATTCCCTGCCTTCGTCTGCTTGGACGCACATTGATGCAACCAAAGCGGCTGTTATCGCGATAGCTTTGCACATAGCTTCTTCCTTGATGCTGGATACTGAATGCGGATTAGTCTAACTCCAAACGGTTCTGGCGTGGTGGCGATGGGCCTTAATCGCCTCCACTGCCCAAGCCGTGAATGACGGCACGACGCTTTGTCTGCAGCGTCTGGATCTAGTTTGCGCGGCATACTTGCGCCAGTAGTACGGGCGGCATCGCAGGCGTGTCGGTCCTGATGTCACGAAGAATTTGGGGTAAGCGGATTAAATGGTTGATCTTACCTTTGCATGAGAGTGAGACAGACCGGCATCTCATCGGATTATCTGGTTGATGCTTCACCTACTGCTGGTGCATGTTTCCTTCGCTAATTCCAGCAAGAACCCCACACGCCTCAACTTCCCGGTCATCGTTGCAACTCGCTCTCAGTGAAACGAGTTGTTTCTCAAGCGCTTGCAGAGCGGTTATCTGCGACCGCACATGAGAGATGTGATCATCGAGCAAGGCGTTGACGGCGGTACAAGGCTGATGAGGGTCGTCCTGATAGCTCTGTAGTTCGTGAATCTCAGCCAGTGACAGGCCCAGGATTCTGCAGCGACGGATGAAGGCCAGCCCCTCACCATGCTTCTCGGTATAGACACGGTAACCGTTGTCCTGCCGATCAGGCGGCGGCAACAAGCCCTGCTGTTCATAGAAGCGGATCGTCTGTGTTTCGACCCCTACCAACTGCGCCAACTGACCAATGCGCATCAGCCTCCTCCCCAACGGATTCTTTACTCTATTGACCTTATAGTAGCTTTATAGTTTTAAATGGTACCACAACATTGTTCAAGTGGAGTCGTATCATGAGCAAATCCTGTGGTGGCGCCTGTGGCGGTGATGCAACGTCCGCAGCGGATACCGATATACAGGCCTCCTCCGAGGCGCCAGGGAGATGGGTCAGTGTTTATGCCGTGCCGAAGATGGACTGTCCATCAGAAGAACGAATGATTCGCCTAGCCCTGAACGGCTTTGAGGAGATTCGGGCGCTGTCCTTCGACTTGTCGAACCGCCGGCTGAAGGTCGTGCATGACGGCGAGGTCGAGCCCGTCACCTCGAAACTGAAGACCTTGGGGCTAGGCGCCTCGCTTCAGGAAACCGTCGCTGCAAATCCGGAGACCATCAAGGCCGCCGAGTTTTCGGCAGCTTCTGCTAAGCAAGAATCCGGGACCCTGCGCTGGTTGCTCGGCATCAATGCACTTCTGTTCGTGGTGGAAATGACTGCCGGTCTGATCGCCCGGTCCACCGGCCTGATTGGAGAATCCCTGGACAATTTTGCCGATGCGGCGGTGTACGGGCTTGCCCTTTATGCGGTTGGACATAGCGTGAAAATGCAGGTACGTGCCGCGCATCTTGCTGGTGTACTGCAACTGATCTTGGCTGTGGGCGTGCTCGTAGAGGTGGTGAGACGCTTTGTATTCGGTAGTGAGCCTGAATCGCTGGTGATGATGGCTATCGCATTCGTCGCATTGATTGCCAATACCAGTTGTCTGCTGCTCATATCCAAACATCGGGAAGGCGGGGCGCACATGAAGGCAAGCTGGATATTCTCGGCCAACGACGTGGTGATCAACCTGGGGGTCATCACCGCCGGCGCCCTGGTCGCGTGGACCGGTTCCAATTATCCGGATCTGATTATCGGCACCATCGCGGGGGGCATTGTACTTAACGGTGCCAGACGCATTTTGGCGTTGAAGGGTTAAATAATGCTCATTATTGGCAAAAAGCTCTCGCCGTATGCCCTATTGTCCATATCGGGCCTGCTGGCAGCGTCTGATCAGGCTGTAAAGTGGCTGGTGCAGCAATCAATGGCCTATGGCGAGTATGTTTCGGTGACCCCGTTCTTTAACTGGGTGCACCTATGGAACACCGGTGCCGCATTCAGTCTTTTTGCGAATGGTGGAGGCTGGCAGCGCTACTTTTTTATCGGAATCGCGGTAGTGGTCTCGATTTTTATGATCAAGCTGATCCTTGAAAATCGTCATAAAGGAGAAGCCATCGCTTACAGTCTTATCCTCGGTGGCGCCATGGGCAACCTGATTGACCGGGTCTTTCGCGGCTATGTTGTGGATTCCTTTGATTTCTATTGGCGAGACTGGCATTGGCCGGCCTTCAACCTGGCTGATATTGCAATTGTCCTCGGTGCCTTACTTTTCGTTTCCAGCAGCTTGTTGGGTAAAAAAGCAAACACCAATGCCGAGTCGGATGGATCTGACTGACACCTACGCCTATACAACACCATGACCGAACTTCCCGACAACATCCTTCACCTGCCGCAATACCAAGTACTGGGCTGCAAATCAACCGACGACGAAATGCACTCCAGGTGGACGTGCCCGATCCCATCGCCTGCGAGGAATGCGGCGTGCAGGGTGAGTTCGTACGGTTCGGCAAGCGTGACGTTCCCTATCGTGATCTGCCCATCCACGGCAAGCGGGTCACTCTCTGGGTGGTCCGCCGCCGATACACCTGCCGGGCCTGCAAGACAACATTCAGGCCCCAGCTACCGGAGATGGTGGACGGATTCCGTATGACACTGCGGCTGCATGAGTACGTGGAGAAGGAATCCTTCAACCACCCCTACACCTTTGTGGCGGCACAGACCGGCCTGGACGAGAAGACGGTGCGCGACATCTTCAACGCCCGCGCCGAGTTCCTGGGGTGCTGGCACCGCTTCGAGACGCCCCGCATCCTGGGCATTGACGAGCTATACCTGAACAAGCGCT
>DPSI01000579.1:0-3454 GCA_003527165.1 Pseudomonas sp. | reverse complement strand
ACAAGCGCTACCGCTGCATTCTGACCAACATTGAGGAGCGAACCCTGCTCGACCTGCTGGCCACCCGCCGCCAGGACGTGGTGACCAACTACCTGATGAAGCTGAAAGACCGGCAGAAGGTCGAGATCGTCAGCATGGACATGTGGAACCCCTACCGGGCAGCGGTCAAGGCTGTGCTGCCCCAGGCCCGTATCGTGGTCGATAAGTTCCATGTGGTGCGCATGGCCAACGATGCCCTAGAGAGAGTGCGCAAGGGCCTCAGAAAGGAGCTGAAACCGTCCCAGAGCCGGACTCTCAAGGGAGACCGGAAAATCCTGCTGAAACGCGCTCACGAAGTCTCAGACCGGGAGCGCCTCATCATGGAGACCTGGACAGGCGCGTTCCCGCAACTGCTGGCCGCCTACGAGCACAAGGAGCGCTTCTACGGCATCTGGGACGCCACCACACGGCTCCAGGCAGAAGCCGCCCTGGACGAGTGGATAGCCACCATCCCGAAGGGCCAAAAGGAAGTCTGGAGCGATCTGGTCAGGGCAGTGGGAAACTGGCGCGAAGAGACCATGACCTACTTCGAGACGGACATGCCCGTCACCAACGCTTACACGGAGTCCATCAACCGACTGGCCAAGGACAAGAACCGTGAAGGGCGCGGTTACTCCTTCGAGGTGATGCGGGCACGAAGGCTCTACACCACGAAGCACAAGAAGAAGGCACCGACTGCGAAGGTCTCTCCTTTCTACAAGAAAACCATCGGTTACGGACTGCCGGACTTCGCAGAGGAACTCAACTACGGAGTCGATCTATCAACCATCTGAGGGTGGTATCAGATTGATGGGGTGAAGGTGCCCCATCAACCATTAAATCCGTATACCCAGAATTTGTAGCTTATGTTCTGATCGCCGGGCAGATTGACCTGCTCGGAGCCGACCAGAAAGCCAGCGAAGTCCGCACTTACTTCAATGTTCACACCTTAGGTTTTCTTAGGACCTTCTGCATTAGGAGTTTTTAGCAATTGTTAGGAACAGTTAATGTCGTCAGTCACCTATAGAAAGACGGACTAGGTGCTTCCGGACCTTGCCATCCATCTCGCTCAATGACAGTTCGTTGTCCACCGTCTCCCGCGTGCGTCGCTCTCGCTTCAGGCGCTCGCTCATCGTCGCAGCAGTAGCCGCAAGGCGTTCAAGGTGGCTAACCAGTTTTGCAGTGCCTCGCCAGTCTTCGTCGAACTCAGGGCTCAGCTCCCGCACACGCTTCATCGCGGCATATGCTTGCAACCCAGCGGAGCAAGCGACTTGCAGGTCGCGCCGGTCTCGGTTGTAGCCAGCAATTGTGACGCTAGCTTGCTCCGACACGCTGTTTACCAGGCGGGTGAACTGTTCTTGCATGGCTTCGGATATCGCATTTGCGATAACGCCTTGGTTCGTTTCGGTTGCGTCAGCAATAGGGTCGTCGATTAGTCCGCAAAGAAAATCCAACGGCACTACGTACAGCTTGGCGTAACCCATAAGCACCGGTAGTGGCGGAACGCGCTCGCCATTTTCTGCAAGCGAGACTTGTGTTTGGCCCTGATAGCCAAGGTGCTCGGCTACCGACAAAGCGGTCATTTTGGCTGCAAGACGCGCGGCCCTAAGGCGTTTACCAATGGTGCGGGCGAGGGTAGCGGTATCGCTTTTTGCGGCAGTGGTGGTGCTCATCGCGTCTCCAGAATTTCGGCGTCAGACCAGCGCATTACGGCGCAGGTTAGGGCTTCGGAATAGGTCATCAGTTGGCCGACCATGTAGCCAACGGGGCGGCCTGCTCGGGTGATTCTCCAGGCGGTGCGCTTCGGCTCGCTGGTGGCTTCGGTTGCCTGTATCGGTATTGGCGAAGGCTCGCCTGCCCGCTGCTGATGGTCGTTTGCAGAGGGTGTGGACGCCTCGGTGCACGACGGTGCGGCGATGGCCGCTGCGTCTGGTGCCGGTCCGAGGCCGGTTATCAGATCAAGCAATTTGCCCATGGACGCTTGTCCTTGTTCGTTTATGTCATGCCACAGGTGTCACAGGTGCCACTACCCAGTAACGGCGCTACTTGTAGCTGTGGCACGGGGGGGTGGTCAGGTGCCACAGGTGCCACAGACGCAGCATGGTGTGACACTTGTGGCACGCCTCCTTTTGCTTGGAGCCACAGCTGAAAGCAGCGTGGCTCTAGGCGTGTGGCACCTGTGGCACGTGTGGCGCGCTCAAAAGAACAGCTTGAGGTCAGCTTCCCGGCCAGATAGGCGCCGGGTTGACCCAGTACAGCCACGGGGTTGAACCGTCAGGGAGGCGCTTTTTTTGCTGGTGCTTACCTTGGGCCCGCCTGGCTATGGCTCCCACGCTATCCAGCGCACGTACCACACGCGCCAGCTCAAACCCCTTGGTGGCTTCCTCCAAGCCGCTGCGGGTGAACAGGTACAGGCGTCCGTCAGGGGTGCCGTCCCAGTAACCGGCACGGTCGCGTACCTCATCGGCGCCATGCTCGATGGATTGGAAACGGCTCCCTCCATGGCGATCTATGAAGTCGGCCAATGCCTTGAGAATTTGGCCGTCCTCGCTTGGGCCTTCTCCGCGCTCGGCCTGCCACAGCTTGAACAGCTCGACCATGCTGCGGGTGCCTTCGCCACTGCCCAGCGGCAGCAGATTCACGCCCACGGCCAGCTCCAGCGCCAGCGCAACGATGGCGAAGCGTTCCGCCACGCGGGCCTGCTGGCCGGTCGCTGCCGGGAAGTGCTCGCGGATCGATTCCAGCATCGTCGGCAGCTTGTCCATGTCGCCGCTGGCAATCAGCTTGCGCACGAACTCCGGCCCGGCGTGGCCGTAGTGCTGGGAACTGGCGCGCTTGAGGGCATCGGACAGGCTGGCGCCACTCGGGTGGCCGTGCAGGCTGTCCCAGGCGCCGAAAGTACGGCCAGCCGATACCGTGACAAGCCGCACCTCTTGCCCGGCACGAGTACGCTTGCCGGCTTCAGCCATCTTGGTTTCAAGCGTCACCTCTCCGGACGACAACAGCATCACCCGCCAGCGGCGCACTCGGCGCGCAGCACTCGACCGCCCCGCGCGCTGCTTGCCGATACCGTCCGCTACGCTGTACACCACGTCGCCCACATAGCGCGGATCGGCCTGCCCCAGCTCATCCAGCGCCAGCAGCCCATCATTGCGAAGGGCGGCGATACCCTCCAAGCCGTTGGCGGTGGCATTCCACTTCAGAGTGAAGTGCGCTCCATGCCCCCAGGTCGAAGAGGCACACAGCACAGCGGTGGTCTTGCCGTTGGAGCTGTCCCATAGCAAATGAAAGCCTCCGCCTGCGTGGACGTTGAGTGGCGCCAACAGCGGGCCGGCAAGCGCGGTGCCGATGGCCAGTTGAAGGATGGGATTGCCCGGCAGCAGGGCAGCTATGCTCTCGCGCCAGCCGGCCAGAGTGCCCGCTTTGTCATAGTCGC
>DPSI01000580.1:570-4546 GCA_003527165.1 Pseudomonas sp. | reverse complement strand
GCCGGTGGTGCCGGAGGTGTAGATCAGCGCCGCGACCTGCTGTGCACCGCTGTCGTGTACCGGTTCAGTGACCGTCTCGATAAGTGGGCTGATCATCAGTTCGCCAAGGCTGGCATGTTCGAAGCGCTGGGCAGCGTGGCGCTGGCCATGCTCGCAAGCTTCGGCGGAAGCGGCGGAGGTGTAGAACACCCGCCGCGGTTCACAGTTCTCACGAATCGCGTCCACCTCCGCAGCGGACAGCCGCGCGTTGACGATGGCCAGCCAAGCATCCAGCTCACTGGCAGCCAGGAGCAGCACGACCAGTGCACGGCAGTTTTCGCCAACGCTCATCAACCGGTCACCTGGCCGTACGCCCAGCTCTCGCAGCCAGTCGGTCGCCGCGCGTACTTCCCGGGCGAGTTCGGCGTAGCTCCAATGCACATTCCCTTCTACCAGGGCCTCCCGCCCGGGGTGGCTTTCGCCGAATTGCAGCACTTGAGTACTCAACCGCTCCGGCAATTCGGCCAGTAGTTCGCTTGCCCAGCGACCATTGATGATCTCGTCCGGGGCAGTGATGGCTTGTGAGAGCCGCATCAGAACACCCCGCCCTGACTGAAGACATGGCGGGACATGCCTGGAATGACGGAGCAAGGCATGGATGCCCAGCGACTGTTACGCAAAGGATGTCGATTGTTCATGGCGTTCGTCCTGACCGTATTGTCGTTCTTGTACGGTTTTCAACGATCTCAGCCTTTCGGCGCAGATATTTCGCTGTGCGAAATATCATTTCGTTGATGAAATTGACTTTTACATAGCCGGACAGGCACGTCAATTGAAACGCCCCCGAGCGGGCCTTGCAAAGAAACAGTGAGAAACCGTTCGGCAAGCGAGCCCAAACGCGACTCAGGGCACACGAGAAAGGATTCCCGGAGCCGGCTCTTACCGGCTAGAACGCGCCTGCTCGCTTTAGCTCCGGTCGGCGGGACGACCTGAATGAAGGACGGGAAGTAGCGCCAAAGCCGGCGAGGCCGGGGAAGCTCGGCGGCGCGATAATGCCGCCGAGCGGGCCAGGCCTCGAGGTCAGCTGCGGGCCCTTTCTGCGTCACGCAAAGCTTTAACCTGATCATGGTTACGCTGCACGCCGGCGAACTGGCGCTCTACAACGGCCCGGATATCGACCGGCAGATCCTTTTCCAAGGCTTTGCGATAACTTTTGAGCGCAACGTCTTCACCACGCTCGCACTCGTTGAGGATCGCCTCGTCGTCTTTGCCGGTGATCATCGACTTCAGGTCGACCCAGCGGCGGTGCATGTCACCTGCGGTGCTGGTGGAGGTTTCAGGATCGCCACCGAGGGAGCGGACCAACTGCTGCAGCTCGGCCGCCGCGGTCGCGCAGTCCTGTGCACGCTGGGTCATGGTGGTTTTCAGTTGGGGATTTTTCAGGTCATCGGCGCATTCGCGGAAGCCCTTCTCACCGTCCTTGCTGGTTTCGATGAGATCGTTAAGCACGGAAATGGTGTCGTTGGTGTCCATTTTTAGGTCCTCTTTAATGTTGCTGAACGACCGGAAGCAGCACGGCCAACCAGTAAAGTCGACTGCCCCGCTCCAACAAAGGTTCAGCCTGTCGTCGAGCGTGCATCACGGCTCATGGCCGATACCCAACAGCCATGCGCGACCAGTGATTTATGACCAATCATTTCGCGCTTGCGATGTCCTAAAGGATGTCCGCCCCGTTGGCCGACGCTTGTACAAACCCATGGCCCTCGCTGTCGAGCCCTGCAAAACATGCCGCGATACCTCGCCCCCGTTCCCCGCTGGGAACCCCATGAACGCCCCTCAATGCCTGGCTCCCCGGCGATCCTGCTGCATCCGATGCCGGTGCGCATCGCCTATGCCTGCGTCGCCGTGCTGGTCGGTATTACCGGCGGGCTGGGCAATGCGCTGTTCATTGCCAATTTGCCGAGCATCCAGGGCGACCTCGGCCTGACGCCATCGCAAGCCGCGTGGCTACCGGCGGCCTACTTCATGGTCAACGTCTCCGCCAACCTGCTGATGATCAAGTTCCGCCAGCAGTACGGCCTGCGCCGCTTCGCCGAAATAGGCCTGACGCTCTATGCGCTGCTGAGCATCGCCCACGTCTTCGTCGAAGGGTTGGAGATGGCGATCTTCGTGCGGGCGGCCAGCGGCCTGGCAGCGGCCTCGACTTCCTCGCTGGGCCTGTTCTATATGCTGCAGGCGTTTCGCAAGGCAGACCTGCCGAAGGCGGTGATCATCGGCTTCGGTATCAGCCAACTGGGGACGCCGCTGGCCTGGCTGATGTCGCCAACGCTGCTGGACATGGGCGAGTGGCACCGGCTCTATGTGTTCGAGAGCGGCCTGGCGCTGTGCTCGCTGGCGGCAGTGGTAGTGCTCAAGCTGCCGCTGGGCGAGCGTATCAAGGTGTTCGAGCCGCTGGACTTCCTCACCTTCGCCCTGCTGGCGCCGGCGCTGGCGTTGATCGCTGCGGTATTGGCTCAGGGCCGGATCCTCTGGTGGGCCGAGCAACCCTGGCTCGGCTATGCACTGATCGCCGCGCTGCTCTTGATGAGCGCGGCGTTCATGATCGAACACCACCGCCGCAACCCCCTGCTGCACACCCGCTGGCTGGGTACTGCGGAAATGCTGCGCTTCGCCTTTGGCGCGCTGGCCCTGCGTCTGCTGTTGTCCGAACAGACCTACGGCGCGGTCGGCCTGCTGCAGACGCTCGGCATGGGCACCGAACAACTCCAGCCGCTGTACGCGGTGATCTTGCTGGGGCTGACCATGGGCATCGCCGGCAGCGCCATGACATTCAGCCCGGCCATGGCCTTTCCGCAAATTCTGCTGTCGATCGTGCTGATCGCGATCGCCAGCTTTCTCGACATTGACGCCACCAACCTGACCCGCCCGCACGACATGTTCGTCAGCCAGGGTCTGCTGGCGTTTGCCAGCGGCATGTTTCTCGGCCCGCTGTTGATCACCGGCATCGGCAAGGCGCTGCGCAACGGGCCGAACTATCTGGTGACCTTCATCGTCTTGTTCACCATGACCCAGAGCCTCGGCGGCTTGGCAGCACCGGCGCTGTTCGGCACCTATCAGGTGATGCGCGAGAAATACCACTCCAGCCACCTCACCGAGCAGGTGGTACCCGGCGACCCGCGCGTGGCCGGGCGGCTGCAAGCTCAGAGCCAGGCGCTGGCACCGCGCCAGAACGACCCGCAACTACGCCAGGCGCAAAGCGCGGCGCAGCTGAGCCAGGCGGCCACGCGCGAAGCTAACGTGCTGGCCTTCAATGATGTATTCCGGCTGATCGGCATGCTTTCCATCGGCGTGTTCGGCTGGACGCTCTATCACACCCTTCGCATTGCACGGCAGAACAGGAATACCACCTCTCCATGAGCGAACGCGATCAAACCGAGGATCAGGAAAATCTTCAGACGGCCCAACCGCCACAACCGTCAGCGGCCGCCACCGATGCGGGTCCCACACCGGACGACCCGCCGAAAACCATCAAGCCGAGCCGCCGTTCGGTCATCCTGATGGTGCTGGTGGCGCTCATCGGCGTCCTGGCAATTCTCTATGCGTGGCAACTATGGCCGTTCAGCAGCCGCGTCGCGGTGACCGAGAACGCCTATGTGCGCGGGCAGATCACCGTACTCGCGCCGCAGGTCAATGGCTATGTAACGGAGGTACTGGTACAGGACTTCGAGCAGGTCGCGCAGGGCCAGCCGCTGGTGCGCATCGATGACCGGCAATACCGCCAGTTGGTCGAGCAACGCCAGGCTGAGCTGGCGGCGCGACGTTTCGACCTCGAGAATCTGGAGCAGACCCTGGCATCGAACCAGGCCACGCTGGCATCACGTCGCGCCGAGCTGTCTGCCGCCGAAGCCGAACTGCAGCGCGCGCTGGCGGATGAGAAACGGGTCAACGAGCTGGCCGAGCGCGGTTCGGTCTCCATCCGCGAACGCGATCAGATTCG
>DPSI01000580.1:0-381 GCA_003527165.1 Pseudomonas sp. | reverse complement strand
GAGCAGGCTCGGGCCGCGATCGCCATTGCCGAACAGACGCTGAAGGCCAGCGAAGTGTCCCGTGGCGGCTTGCAGGCGCAGGTGGAAATCGCCGAGGCGGCGCTCAAACGGGCCCGGATCGACTTGGACAACACGGTGATCGAAGCGCCACGCGACGGCCAGGTCAGCGAAGTCACGGTGCGCCAAGGCCAATACGTGGCGGCCGGTTCGCAGCTGCTGTACCTGGTGCCGGAACAACTCTGGGTGATTGCCAACTACAAGGAAACCCAGACCTTCGCCATGCGACCCGGCCAGCCGGTGCAGATCGAAGTCGATGCGCTGGATGGTGCGCGCCTCAGTGGTCAGGTGCAGCGCTTGGCGCCGGCCACCGGCTCGGAGTTC
>DPSI01000413.1 GCA_003527165.1 Pseudomonas sp. | reverse complement strand
CTACCAATTCCACCACCTCGGCAAAAACCTTTACTGCTGCTCCTGGACTTGAGGCACCTCGTCTGCAGCAGGTGCGGACGGGGCGGATTCCAGAACAGGCACATCCTCAACTGCTGGCTTGCTCGCCGGGACTTCCAATACCGCCGGGTCCGGCAAACCTACCTGCGACATCTGATCGGCTTGGCGGGTGGCGAAGAACGCCAACCCCAGGCTAGTCACGAAAAAAACGCCAGCAAGTATAGCAGTAAAACGACTAAGAAAGGTAGAGGAACCTTGGCTTCCGAATACGGTTGCCGAAGCACCCGAACCGAAAGACGCACCTGCATCCGCACCCTTGCCTTGCTGCAGCAACACCAGCACAACCACGCCAATGGCAACCAGCAGATGCACCACAATCACAACAGTCTGCAACATCTGATCAGTTCCCTGCGGCACGACAGATCGCACCGAAATCATTCGCTTTCAGAGAGGCACCACCGATAAGCCCCCCATCGATATCCGCCATCTCGAACAGCTCGGCGGCATTTTCCGCCTTTACACTACCGCCGTACAGGAGACGCGCACCGTCAGCGATACGTCGATCCTCACGCGCTAGCTGCTCTCGAATAGCCGCATGTACTTCTTGAGCTTGTTGCGGCGTTGCCGTAAGCCCGGAGCCTATCGCCCAGACTGGCTCGTACGCCACGACCGCTCGCTCGAAAGCGGCAATCCCGGCATCAGCAATTACGCGAGCCAACTGACGCCCCACCACTTCCAGCGTTTGCCCGGACTCACGCTGCTCCAGCGTCTCACCGAGACACAGCACCGGAGTCATTCCGCACCCCAATGCCGCCGAAAACTTCCTGCTTACCACCTCATCGCTTTCGCCCAGAACCAGACGTCGCTCGGAGTGGCCAACAAGCACCCATCTGCAACCCGCATCAACCAGCTGCGAAGCGGACTCTTCACCTGTAAAGGCGCCGAAGCCGGCTTGCGCTGCGCAGTCCTGAGCGCCTACGGCAATCGCGCCGCCTTCCAGACCGCCCACAACCTGCATAAGATGCACACAGGATGGAAATACCACCACCTCTACCGCAGCAGGAAGGTCCTGCTGGCGAAGCGCCTCGATCAGCTCTGCGACGCTGGCGCGGGTACCGTTCATTTTCCAGTTACCAGCTACCAGTGGGCGACGCATGCTTTACCTCGTCGGTCAAAGTGGGCGCAGATGGTACTCAACGAAAACAGACCTGGCAAGCGGCAATCACGCACAAACTTCGGTAACCGCATTCGCCAACTCTTCGGCGTAACGCCGAACCTGATTTTCATCGTCCCCTTCGACCATTACGCGCACCAACGGCTCGGTGCCCGACTTGCGCAGCAGCACGCGGCCGCGGCCGGCCATACGCTCAGTGACACTGTCACAGACCGCCTGGACCTGAGGATGAGAGATGGGGTCCTTGTCCCCGGCGAAACGCACATTGATCAGGACTTGCGGACACTTCTTCCAGGCTAGACGCTCCTGCGCGAGGTTCTGCCCGCGACGCCTCAGTGCGAGCACGACCTGCAACGCCGCGATGATGGCGTCTCCGGTCGTTACATGTTGCGCACAAACGATATGCCCAGAATTTTCGCCACCGAGCACCCAGTTGCGCTCGAGCATTTCTGCCATCACGTAACGATCGCCTACCTTGGCCCGAACGAAGGGGATATCGCGCGTCTTCAGTGCCAGCTCCAGACCGAGGTTGCTCATCAGCGTGCCGACTACTCCGCCAGCCAGACGATCGCGATCCTGCAGGTCGGTGGCGATGATGTAGAGCAGCTCGTCACCATCCACCTGGGCACCGGTATGGTCGACCATCATCACCCGATCGCCGTCCCCGTCGAAAGCAATGCCGAGATCCGCTCCCTGCTCGACCACCGCTTTCTGCAGCTGCGCCACGTGAGTTGATCCGACATCGGCGTTGATATTCAGCCCATCAGGTTGAGCAGCGATAACCACCACTTCCGCCCCAAGCTCACGGAAGACGCTAGGCGCCACTTTATAGGTGGCGCCATGCGCGCAATCGAGCACGATTTTCATACCGGAGAAATCGGTACTGGTCGGCACGCTGCTCTTGCAGAACTCGATGTAACGCCCAGCAGCATCATTGATCCGCGACGCCTTGCCGAGCTGCGCCGATTCTACGACAGTCATCGGCGTATCCAGCAGCTCCTCAATCATCAGTTCGACTTCGTCTGGCAACTTCGTCCCCCGCCCCGAGAAGAATTTGATGCCGTTATCATGATGAGGATTGTGCGAGGCACTGATCACGATACCGGCGTCCGCATGGAAGGTACGGGTCAGATAGGCGACCGCAGGCGTAGGCATGGGGCCGAGCAGCAGTACATCTGCGCCCGCCGCGGATAGCCCGGCCTGCAGTGCGGATTCAAACATATACCCCGAGATGCGGGTGTCCTTGCCAATCAGAATGCGGCACTTACCCTGCTTACGAAACGCCATTCCAGCCGCCCACCCAAGCTTGAGCATGAAATCCGGCGTGATCGGGAACTGCCCTACGTGGCCACGAATGCCATCGGTGCCAAAATATTTTTTACCCATGAAGAAATCCCTATTCTGCCGACTGTACCGCAGCAATCATTCGAACCACATCTACCGTTTCAGCCACGTCATGCACACGCAGGATGCATGCACCCTTGGCGACCGCCAGCGCTGCAAGCGCAAGGCTGCCGTACAAGCGATGCGCCACGTCTCGGCCCAACGCCTGGCCAACCATGCTCTTTCGTGACACCCCGACCAACAAGGGCCGCCCCAACGCATGAAGCTGCTCCATACGCTTGAACAGGCTGAGGTTATGCGAAAGGGTCTTCGCGAAGCCGAACCCCGGGTCCAGCACGATACGCTCCGCAGGAATGCCCGCGCCGACACAAACCTCCATGCGCGCGCGCAGGAAGCTCGACACCTCAGCGGTGACATCATCGTAGCGCGGATCCTTCTGCATCTCGGCTGGCTCACCCCGCATGTGCATCAGGCACACCGGAAGGCCGCTGTCGACCGCCGCGTCCAGCGCACCATCGCGAGAAAGGGAGCGAACGTCATTGATCAGACCAGCACCGAGGCGTGCACCCTCGCGGATTACCGCAGGTGTCGAGGTGTCGACCGAGATCACCACGTCCAGCTCGCGCGCAATCGCCTCAACTACCGGCGCCACGCGCTCCAGCTCCTCGATGGGCGATACGATGCGCGCGCCTGGGCGAGTCGACTCGCCGCCTACATCAATCAACGTCGCGCCGGCAGCCACCATCGCTCCAGCGTGACGCAACGCTGCGTCGATGCTGGCATGTTGGCCGCCGTCGGAAAAAGAATCGGGTGTGACGTTGAGAATACCCATGACATGTGGGCGTGATAAATCAAGAACCCGGCTGCCACAAGGCAGCCGGGTTGTATGCAACATTTCGGTCATCAAAGCAGCCTTAGCTTAGTGCTCGCCGGCGGGACCACCGATCGGCGTCTGCGGACGACCACCTTCAGGCTGCAGGGGCGTCCCGGTAGGCCCTGAGCCATCCTGCCAGTCACGAGGCTCACGCGGCACCCGACCCGCCATGATGTCGTCGATCTGATCCGAGTCGATGGTCTCGTACTTCATCAGCGTCTCGGCCATCAGATCAAGCTTGTCACGGTTGTCAGCCAGGATCTGCTTGGCCGTGCCGTAGCAATGATCGATGATGCTACGGACCTCAAGATCGATCAGCTTGGCCGTGTCGCCAGAAACATTGGTGTGCTGGCTTCCCGCACTACGCCCAAGGAATACCTCTCCCTCTTCTTCGGCGTACATCAGCGGGCCGAGCTTTTCGGACAGCCCCCATTTCGTGACCATGTTTCGAGCCAGTTGAGTGGCACGCATGATGTCGTTCGACGCCCCAGTCGTAACACCCTCGAAGCCAAGCGTCATTTCCTCGGCAATACGGCCGCCGAACAACGAGCAGATCTGGCTGATCAAGGCGCGCTTGGAAAGGCTGTAGCGGTCCTCTTCGGGAAGAAACATCGTGACACCCAACGCTCTACCGCGCGGAATGATCGAAACCTTGTAGACCGGATCATGTTCCGGCACAACGCGCCCGACAATTGCATGGCCCGCCTCGTGGTACGCCGTGTTGAGGCGCTCCTTCTCGGACATGACCATGGATTTGCGCTCGGCGCCCATCATAATTTTGTCTTTGGCCAGCTCGAACTCCTTCATTTCCACCACACGCTTGCCGGCGCGCGCAGCAAACAAGGAAGCTTCGTTGACCAGGTTGGCCAAATCGGCACCCGAAAAACCGGGCGTACCGCGAGCGATCAGCGCCGGCTCGACGCTATCGCCGAGCGGAACCTTGCGCATATGGACTTTAAGAATCTGTTCGCGACCACGAATATCCGGCAGCCCGACCACCACCTGACGATCGAAACGGCCTGGACACAGCAGCGCGGGGTCGAGAACATCCGGACGGTTGGTTGCGGCAATGACGATGATGCCGTCATTCATTTCAAAACCGTCCATCTCGACCAGCAGCTGGTTCAGCGTCTGTTCGCGCTCGTCATTGCCGCCACCCAAGCCGGCGCCGCGATGGCGACCGACGGCGTCGATCTCGTCGATGAAGA
>DPSI01000585.1:6123-6734 GCA_003527165.1 Pseudomonas sp. | reverse complement strand
TCTTGGCATGCGTGGCGTGAGCACCGCGGGTGGTAACGATGCTGGTGACAACGGCAACCGTCTGTTGCTAGGTGGTGCCAATGGCGCACCGGCTGGTTCTTATGGCGACGATACCGCCTGGGGCCTGGAAGCCGCTTGGGCCATGGGACCGTTGTCGGTCCAGGGCGAGTACATCAAGCGCGAACTTGAATCGGACTCGGCTGCCTACGAGGATGTCGAAGCGAAGGGCTACTACGCTCAGGTGGCCTACACCCTGACCGGCGAGTCCCGTGGTTACAAGCTTGGACGTTTCGACCAGCTCAAGCCTTCCAACAAGCAGATCGGCGCTTGGGAAGTGTTCTACCGCTACGACCACATCGAAGCCGAGGATGACGATATCAGTGTCGTCGCCACCAACGATGTCGAAGGCAAGGTGCATAACCTCGGTCTGAACTGGTACGCCAACGAAAACGTCAAACTCAGCGGCTACTACGTGAAAGCCAAGGTAGACAACACCACGAACGGCAACGGCGACGACGACGGTGACGGCATGGTGTTCCGCGCCCAATACGTGTTCTAACGCAACATAGGCACATCCGTAATGCTCCTTTAAAGCCCCATGCGCATGGGGC
>DPSI01000585.1:0-6024 GCA_003527165.1 Pseudomonas sp. | reverse complement strand
AGCCCCATGCGCATGGGGCTTTTTTTCGTCCGGGTTACCCGCCAGACTGGCGCACATGCCTATCCAGACTATTTCCCGCCTCGCCGACGTCGCCCCCGCCCGTTGGGATGCCTTGCTCGGTGACCATCCGCAGCCCTTTGTTCGCCATGCATTTCTGTCCTCGCTCGAAGACAGCGGCAGTGTCGGCGGTCGCAGCGGCTGGCGTTCGCAGCATCAACTGCTCAGCGATGCGCAGGGTGAGGCCATCGCCGCGCTGCCGCTGTATCGCAAGACCCATTCCAGTGGCGAATACGTGTTCGATTGGGCCTGGGCCGACGCTTGTCACCGGGCCGGGATCGAGTATTACCCCAAGCTGCTCTGCGCCGTGCCGTTCTCGCCGGTGACCGGTTCTCGCCTGCTGGGTGATCGCGAGGCGGCAGGCCAGCTGCTCGATCAAATCACTGCCGGGCTCGCTGAGCACGGGCAATCCAGCCTGCATGTGAATTTCACCGAGGCGGATGCCGATGCGATCTTCCAAGGGCGTGACGGCTGGCTGGAGCGCATCGGCTGCCAGTTTCACTGGCACAACCGCGATTATCGCGACTTTCAGGATTTCCTCGATGGCCTCACCTCGCGCAAGCGCAAGCAATTGCGCAAGGAGCGTGAGCAAGTGGCGGGGCAGGGGATCGAATTCGACTGGCGCGAAGGCCATCAGGTCAGCGAGGTCGAGTGGGACTTCGTCTACGCCTGCTATGCCAACACCTACCACGTGCGCGGTCAGGCGCCCTACCTGACACGTAGTTTCTTCAGCCTGCTGGCCGAGCGGATGCCAGAGGCGATCCGTGTCGTGCTGGCCCGGCAGCATGGCAGGCCGGTGGCCATGGCCTTCAGCCTGGTCGACGCGAGCGGGCTCTATGGGCGTTATTGGGGCTGCCTCGCCGAGTTCGATCGGTTGCACTTCGAGACCTGTTTCTACCAGGGTGTCGACCAGGCCATCGCCGCCGGCCTGTCCCGATTCGATGCCGGCGCGCAGGGCGAACACAAGCTCATCCGTGGCTTCGAACCGGTGATCACCCGGTCCTGGCACTACCTCGTGCATCCGGGGCTGCGTGCCGCGGTGCGCGAGTTCCTGGAGCAAGAACGCCTGGGTGTGCTGCGCTATGCCGAGGCGGCGCGTGATGCGCTGCCCTATCGGCAGGAATGACTATCTCGCCTTCGGTGCTGCGCTGACGCCTTCGAGCGTGGCAAAGGAGGTGTCCTTTGCAGTCAGCAGGAAATCACGCATGAACGGTGAATCCAGCATGTCGGCGCGAATGCCGGCGAACAGGGTCGCGAACAGGCCTTTTTCACCCAGGCGCTTGGCCGTGACATAGCCGCGCGTGCTGTATTCGTGCAGGGCCCAGTTCGGCACACAACAGACGCCGCGGCCCGAGGCTACCAATTGCATCATCATCACCGTGAGTTCCGAAGTGCGGACCTGCGCCGGCTCGACATCCTCCGGCTCGAGGAACCGTGTGAATATGTCCAATCGGTCACGTTCCACCGGATAAGTGATCAGGGTTTCGCCGGTCAGGTCTTCGGCGCGTACATAAGGTCGGGTTGCCAATGGGTGCTGGTTGGCAACCGCGAGCAGCGCTTCGTAAGTGAACAGCGGAACATAGGTGATACCGGGCATTTCGATCGGATCGGACGTCACCACCAGATCCAGGTCACCGCGGGCCAACGCCGGCAGCGGGGCGAACGAGAAACCCGAAGCGAGATCGAGTTCGACTTCTGGCCAGGCGTCGCGAAACTGGTCGATGGTCGGCATCAGCCACTGAAAACAACTGTGGCACTCGATAGCCATGTGTAGGCGTCCGGCAGTGCCTCCGGCCAGCCTGGCCAGGTCTCGTTCGGCACCACGTAGCTGCGGCAGCAGGCTGTCCGCCAGTTGTAGCAGGCGCAAACCGGCGCTGGTGAAGCGCACCGGACGAGTTTTGCGCACGAAGAGCTGAAGGCCCAGGCGCTCTTCCAGTTCTTTGAACTGATGCGACAGCGCCGACTGGGTCAGGTGTAGGCGTTCGGCCGCTTCGACGAGGCTATCTGTTTCGCGCAGTGCATGAAGCGTTTTCAGGTGACGGATTTCCAGCATGCTGCGGGCTTCCTGCTGTTTCGGTATCGGGGCCTGGATCCGAGGAAATGCTCGATCTGGGAAGAGCCGGTGACTTGAGCACCGCTCATTGTGATGGCGAAGTGTGTTCCACTGCGATGGCTATTGTCGAGCCGCGCGGAATCGGCAGAGTGAACCCAGTCGATACGGGCCTGTTTCGTCTTCGTTCTATCGAGGGTGCATCGGGCGATGCGGACGATTTACATCCAGATGCGGCTGACCAGGTAGGCCAGCATGCCAAGAAACAGCAGGGCGACGATCACCAGCACGCCGTCGCGCGCCATCATGCCCAGCCCTAGGAAGCTCAGCGCTGCGCCCGCGGTGGAGTTGCCAAATGGGATCAGCTCGAGCGGGGGCATGGTGGCGGCGATCAACAGGCACACCAGTGCATTGAAGCGTATCGCGAGGCCTTCGGTGAGGACGGTCAGGCGATGACGCAGAAGGCGGTCGACCAGGCGCGCTGGGCGCTGAAGAAAGGCGATGGCGCGATCGTATTTGCTGCGCGATGCGCAACGTCGAAGCAGCCACCGAGGCAGCCAGAAGTGCTTGCGCCCGATCAGCAACTGAAGCGCGATCAGCCCCACCATCACCGCGAAGAGGCTGGGCAGCCCCGGAATGCCTGACAGCGGCGAGAACACCAGTAACCCCGGAACCAGCAGCAGGGCACCGAAGCTACGGTGGCCAGTCGCTTCGAGCATGCATTCAATGGTGATCGGCTTTTCAGGTTCACCGGCCTGGCCGAGGAGCTTCAGCAGCGTCTCGAGGTTTTGCGGTTCTTGTTTGCCCATCATTACGGCGTCTTCTCGCTGCATCTGGTGGTTAGAGAAGGAAAGCCGGAAAAATGTCCAACATGAAAGTTTTTACGGTTAAAAAAGAATGGCGTGAGTTTGTCTCATTAGAGCTCTGCGCCCACAATTCAGCTCATCGAAAGCGAGACGAATTGGAGAGATGTTATGGCTGTCGTTCATTCCCTGGGTTTTCCGCGCATCGGCGCCGACCGCGAGCTGAAGAAGGCGCTCGAGGCGTTCTGGAAGGGCGACCTGAGCGAGGGTGAGCTGCGCCGCGTAGGCCGCGAGCTGCGTGCAGTCCACTGGCAATTGCAGGCGGAGGCGGGAATCGAACTGTTGCCGGTCGGCGACTTCGCCTGGTACGACCAGGTGCTGACGCATTCGTTGATGGTCGGTGTGGTCCCTGAGCGGTTTCGTCCAGCCGATGGCGTACCGACGTTGGACACCTTGTTCGCCATGGCGCGTGGCGTCACCCATAGCTGCTGCGGCGGCACTCAGGCGCAGGAAATGACCAAGTGGTTCGATACCAACTACCACTACCTGGTGCCTGAATTCACGGCGGACCAGCAGTTCGGACTGTCCTGGATGCAGTTGTTCGAGGAAGTCGAAGAAGCGCAGGCGCTGGGCCACGCAATCAAGCCGGTCTAGATCGGTCCGCTGACCTACCTCTGGCAAGGCAAGGCCAAGGGCGAAGCCTTCGACAAGCTGGAGCTGCTCGAACGGCTGCTGCCGGTCTACGGCGAGGTGCTTGAGCGTTTGGCCGCGCAGGGTGTCGAGTGGGTGCAAATCGATGAGCCGATTCTGGTGCTGGACCTGCCACAGGACTGGAAGAACGCCTTCGAACGGGCTTATAACCTGTTGCAGCGTGCGCCGTTGAAAAAGCTGATCGCGACTTATTTTGGGGGCCTTGAAGACAATCTGGGGCTGGCTGCTGCGCTGCCGGTGGATGGTCTGCACATCGACCTGGTGCGCGCGCCGGATCAGTATCCGGTGATTCTTGATCGCCTGCCGACTTACAAGGTTCTCTCGCTCGGTCTGGTCAACGGTCGCAACGTCTGGCGCTGCGACCTGGACAAGGCACTGGATGTGCTGCGCCATGCTGCCGAGCGACTCGGCGAGCGACTGTGGGTTGCACCTTCCTGTTCGTTGCTGCATGCCCCGGTGGATCTGCGGCGTGAAGATCAGTTGGACGCCGAGCTCAAGAGCTGGCTCGCGTTCGCCGTGCAGAAATGCGCCGAAGTGGCGGTTCTGGCACGTGCGGTGAACGCCCCTGAAGATGCTCAGGTACAAGCCACGCTGCAACACAGCCGTGCGGTCCAGGCCAGTCGCGCGCAATCGCCGCGTATTCACAAGCCGGACGTGCAGGCGCGCCTGGCCGCGATCGAGACACAGGATAGTCAGCGCTCGTCGCCCTTTGCCGAGCGGATCGAAAAGCAGCGTGCACGGCTGAATCTGCCGGCATTTCCAACCACCACCATTGGCTCGTTTCCGCAAACGCCGGCCATTCGCCTGGCGCGCCAAGCGTTCAGACAGGGCAAACTGGCGCTGGCTGAGTACACCGAGGCGATGCAGGCGGAGATCCGTCATGCAGTGGCGGTGCAGGAACGGTTGGGCCTGGATGTGCTGGTGCATGGCGAGGCCGAGCGCAACGACATGGTCGAGTATTTTGCCGAGCAGCTCGACGGCTACGCTTTCACCCGTTTCGGCTGGGTGCAGAGTTATGGCTCGCGTTGTGTCAAACCCGCGGTCATCTACGGCGATCTGAGCCGCCCGGGGCCAATGACGGTGGAGTGGATTCGCTACGCGCAGCAGCAGACCAGCAAAATCATCAAAGGCATGTTGACTGGCCCGGTGACCATGCTGATGTGGTCATTCCCCCGCGACGATATCAGCCGCGAGCAGCAGGCGCGGCAGCTCGCGCTGGCGATTCGCGATGAGGTCCGCGATCTGGAGGCAGCGGGCGTCAGGATCGTGCAGATCGACGAGGCTGCGTTCCGCGAGGGTCTGCCGTTGCGCCGTGCGCAATGGCAGGGCTATCTGGACTGGGCGGTGGAGGCCTTCCGCCTGTGCGCCAGCGGCGTACGGGACGAAACGCAGATCCATACGCATATGTGCTACAGCGAATTCAACGACGTGATCGAATCGATCGCCGCGATGGATGCCGACGTCATCACCATCGAGACCTCACGTTCGCAGATGGAACTGCTCGAAGCCTTCCGCGCTTTCGACTATCCCAACGACATTGGGCCAGGCGTCTATGACATTCATTCGCCGCGGGTGCCGGACGCACAAGAGATGGTGCAGTTGCTTGAGAAGGCCAGCGAGCGGATTCCGGTCGAGCGGCTCTGGGTCAATCCTGATTGCGGTCTGAAGACACGCGGTTGGCCGGAAACCGAAGCGGCCCTGGTGAGTATGGTGGCTGCCGCACGGCATTTACGCGCCGCGCATCAGGACCGGGTGGCCTGAGGCTGTTGCGTCTTCCAGCTTGTTTCGCGAGCTTGCTCGCGAATGTGCTTCGGTGTGCCGGATCGCCAGCTGACTCGGTGTCCCCCTGGCTTCTACGGGAATGGCCGAGGCTTTCGTGTCCGCGCCACGTGCGGGTTGTTGTGATTTTGGCTAAGGTATCGACTTCCATCCGACTCGCTCGCCATCATGACTCCCGCCATCGATCTGCTGAAAAAGACCAAGGCCGAATTCCATGTTCACAGCTACGAACACGATCCGAAGTCCGCGTCTTATGGACTCGAAGCGGCCGAAAAGCTCGGTCTGGAGCCGGCGTGCGTGTTCAAGACGCTGTTGGCCTGCAGCGAGAAGAATGAACTGCTGGTCGCGGTGGTGCCGGTCGCCGGTACGCTTGATCTGAAAGCGCTGGCGCAGGCGGCCAAGGTGAAGAAGGTCGATATGGCCGATCCCATGGCTGCGCAACGGGCAACGGGCTATCTGGTCGGTGGGATCAGTCCGCTGGGCCAGAAAAAGCATCTGCGTACTTTTATCGACAGCTCCGCGCTAGCCCTGCCGAGCCTCCATGTCAGTGCGGGGCGGCGAGGTCTGGAGGTGGAGTTGACGGCGCACGTGCTGGCCGAACATACCGCCGGCAGCTTTGCCCAG
>DPSI01000318.1 GCA_003527165.1 Pseudomonas sp. | reverse complement strand
CGGCGCAGAGGGGCTGGCATTTGCATTCTCCAGCGGCGCGGCACTGCAGGCGGTGTTCATGGGCCTGTACGTCTATCGCGCGTCGCCAACAGGTCTGGCTCCGAGCGTTCTCCTGCGCTGGATCACCACAGCCGCTGCAATCGCCACCGCGCTGCATTGGTTACCGGCGCCGCACGGGCTGCTGCAGTTGTGCCTGTATATCGTGCTGGTGCTCTGCGCCTTTGCGGCAGGCGTGGTGGTGCTCGGCGAACGGGACCTGTTCAAGCCGACCTATTGGTCGATGAAGAAGGCCTGACGGTACGACAGTGAGCCGTTTACGCTACAACGGCTCCAGCTTGTATGGATCGGTTGCGTGGCGAATCTTTGTCTACAAACACAGTCCATGCTATGTTTGCGTCTACAGACAAAAGACGGGGCGGACCAGCCATGACAGCAATTGCCCAAGCACAAGCGTTTACGAAAGATCAATGCGCAACGGGGCTAAGGGCTGCGGTGAATATCCTCGAGAAGTGGCAGGCGACTACCGACCAAGCCTGCAACATCCTACGGATCTCGCGCAGCACTCACGTACGAGCCAAATTGGGTGACGCTACCTGGTCGGTTAGCCTCGACCCGGATCAGTTGCAACGCGTCAGTTTCGTGCTCAACATCCACGCCGCCCTTCGGCTGGTGTTTGATAATCCGGAAAACGTATACGGGTTCCCGGCCATGGCCAACCACAACGAGTTCTTCAACGGACGCTCTCCGCTGGAGATCATGGCCCAGGGAGACATGATCTCCTTGTACGAATCGTTTCGGCGCATCGATAGCCTACGAGGCGCTCAGTGGTAGTTCCGAGCCAGTTGCCAGAGCGGGCCAGCGCCCAATTGCAGGCCTATCGCCTGGTCAATTCGAAGTTTCCACCTATTGCCCTGTTCGATGACGTGGCAGACGCCGACGAGTTCGAAACGCTGTATCAATTGCAAACCTTGACCAACCCGAGACTGCGCAACGAGGCCGGACGTCTTGAGCTGATACCACGCTCGGAAATCCCCTTTGGTATTCCAGGTTGCTCATACGCCACAGGCCCATTTACCCATGTGAATCCTGCGGGGTCGCGGTTCAGCGACGGTAGCTTTGGCGTGCTCTACCTGGCCAGCACGATGGATACGGCGCTTGCAGAAGTTCAACACCACCAGGACCGGTACTGGTCGAACGTCGACGGCCTGAGCTATGACCGATTCGTTTTCAGAGGCTTGTCGTGCCGATTCAACGAAGCCGGAGTGCTCGATGCGACATCCATCCCGATGACCGACCCCATCTACGATCCTGACGATTATTCGCATGGCCGTCGCCTCGGACGGCTAGTGAAAGAAGCCGGGTGCCCAGGCTTGCGCTATCGCTCGGTACGCAAAGCAGGCCAGGATTGCTGGGCTCTCATGAGTCCCAAGCCGGTCGTGTCCGCCGTCCAGACCGCTCATTACGAGATGATCTGGAACGGCCGAATTTCCAGCGTCAGTGCCGTCAGCGCGATCTGAATGCCACCCCACGGTGTTTCGCCGGGCTCAGAGCGGTAGCACCACTCACTCTTCAAAGCGACCCGTGGCGTCACGATCGCGTTCGTATCGCCGCGTGAGCGGAAACGGCGGTAACCAGGACTCGCGACGGACGGTCCAGCTTTCATAGGTTGGCATCAGTTGGTCAGGAGCATCCAGGGATCCAAGGTTCACTTCAACTTCGTCTGCGGTCCGTGCGAAAACGGACGAGCCGCAGCGGGGGCAGAAAAACCGCCCGGCGTAGTCGCGCGTTTCGCCATCGATCGTCACGGCATCCTGAGGGAAAATCGCGGAAGCGTAAAAAAGGGATCCGTGATGCTTGCGGCAGTCGAGACAGTGACAAAGGCCGACCCGGTATGGGAGTCCCGACGCCACAATTCGGACATTGCCGCAAAGGCAACCGCCTGTGAATCGGTCCATGCTGCGTCTCCTCTAAAGTCAGAAGTCGAAATATTTGCAACGAACCTCGTCAAGCATCGTGAAAGATGCGACAGCGTTTTTTGACTTTAGGCTGACAGCGCCGATAAAAATAACCTCGACTGCGCGCGCCGCATGCTTGAGCAATATCTCAAGCTACAAAGGCGGCACCAAGATGCTCTACCGGAGCTATTGCGCGACGCTGCAACGCTTGAGGATGCCGTTGCTGGTTACCTTATAACGTGCCCGGGTGACTTCGCGGCGACCATTATCGGTGGCTGCGAAAATAGCAGCGAAAGAGCTGTTAACGGATCAGAAGACGTCAGGAGGAGGTTTCCTGCTCGAAGCGATTAGTTGTTGCCTTTGTGGCGTCGCGGCAATTGGCGAAACCGACGATATGGGCGCCCGTACCTATGAACGAGACCGGGACGTCGCAGCCACCCGCCGGGCACGGTGGAGCAGATAGAGGCCTACTTAGCGGTCACGGCTACGATCCGCACAGGCACGATACTTACGCCGTCCACCGTACGTTGTGCCCAGATACGCGAAAGCCCCGAATTACGGGGCTTTCAGCGTTTCAGATGGTGCGGACGGAGAGACTCGAACTCTCACACCTTGCGGCGCCAGAACCTAAATCTGGTGTGTCTACCAATTTCACCACGTCCGCAGATTTTCAAACGAAAACGCCAGGCATTGCCTGGCGTTTCGGAATATGGGGTGGACGATGGGGTTCGAACCCACGACCGCAGGAGCCACAATCCTGTGCTCTACCAACTGAGCTACGCCCACCATATTGCCTTGCTTGTGCCAGAGCCCGAAATGGCGCACCCGGCAGGACTCGAACCTGCGACCATCCGCTTAGAAGGCGGATGCTCTATCCAGCTGAGCTACGGGCGCTTTTATCTGCAATCCTATCTGAGCGCAGACTTCAAGCTCCAGCCAGTGAAGGCCTTGACCTTCAAAAGCCGTCTTACCCAGCAGCAAGCTGTGCTCGACAAGCGGGGCGAATCTTAATGGCCCACCAACATGCCGTCAACAGCAAAACCGAAAAAATTTCAGTCTGGTAAAGGAGTTACAGGAATCGACCGCCGCATTGCCTTTGCCGGACGGTGTCACCGTGCGAGAATGCGCCTCCTTTTTCAATCCTTCTCGATGGTTAATCAAGCGTCATGACCGCAAAACTGATCGACGGCAAAAAGATCGCTGCCAATATTCGCCAACAGATTGCCGGCAGGGTAGCTGAGCGTTCTCAGCAAGGCCTCAGGGTACCGGGGTTGGCGGTGATCCTCGTGGGTACGGACCCGGCCTCTCAAGTCTATGTGGCACACAAGCGCAAGGACTGCGAAGAAGTCGGATTCAAGTCCACCGCCCATGATCTTCCGGCGACAACCAGCCAGACGGAACTGCTGACACTTATCGATCAGCTCAATGACGATCCGCTCATCGACGGCATCCTGGTGCAGCTGCCCTTGCCCAAGCACTTGGACGCGTCGCAGTTGCTTGAACGCATTCGCCCAGACAAGGACGTTGATGGCTTCCATCCCTACAATATAGGCCGTCTCGCGCAGCGCATGCCCCTGCTCCGCCCTTGCACGCCGAAAGGCATCATGGCGCTGCTCGAAAGCACCGGCGTTGGCCTGCACGGGCTCAACGCCGTAGTGGTCGGGGCGTCAAATATCGTCGGTCGCCCTATGGCTCTGGAGTTACTGCTTGCAGGCTGCACGACAACCGTCACCCACCGCTTCACCAATGATCTGGCCGACCACGTCAAGCGCGCCGACCTGATCGTGGTCGCGACGGGGATTACCGGCCTGGTAAAAGGCGAATGGATCAAGGAAGGCGCCATTGTCATCGATGTCGGTATCAACAGGCAGGCTGACGGCAAGCTGGTTGGCGATGTCGAATTCGAGCTGGCATCGCAGCGTGCCAGTTGGATTACACCGGTGCCTGGCGGTGTTGGCCCGATGACCCGCGCCTGCCTGTTGGAAAATACGTTGCATGCGACGGAGCATCTGCACGACTGACCTGAGCATGGCGGCGCCTGACACTCGGCGCGCGCCCTGACGCAAATAAAAACGGCACCCCCAGGTGCCGTTTTTTTTTACTGCTACTTTCAAGAACCCATCAGCTGTTCAGCGCTCCTGTTGCCAGGATTTGATCAGCTCGTCATAACTCACGGTCTGGCCTTGAGGCTTTTCGTTCTCCAGCTTAGGTTTCGGCGAGCCCGGCTGGTTCAGCCAGTATTCAGGATCACGTGGCTCGTTGAGCTTCGGCCCACACTTCGGCTGCACATTGGCCCGCTCCAGCCGCGCCATCATGGTGTCCTGTGCTTCGGCAAGGCCATCCAGGGCTTCCTGAGGGGTCTTGTCACCGCTGGCCGCTTCGGCGATGTATTGCCACCAGAGCTGCGCCAGGCGCGGATAATCCGGCACGTTGGTGCCGGTCGGCGTCCATTGCACCCGCGCCGGGCTCCGGTAGAACTCAACCAGCCCACCCAGTTTCGGTGCCGCTTCGGTCATGGCGTCGGAATTGACATCGGATTCACGGATCGGAGTCAGACCGACCAGGGTCTTCTTCAGTGACACGGTTTTCGACACGGTGAACTGCGCGTAGAGCCATGCAGCCAGACGACGCTTCTCAGGCGTAGAGTCAAGGAAGGTCCAGGCACCGGCGTCCTGATAACCGAGCTTCATACCCTCTTCCCAGTAAGGCCCTTTCGGCGACGGCGCCATCCGCCACTTCGGCGTGCCATCCTCGTTGACGACCGGAAGTCCCGGCTTGGTCATATCGGCAGTGAATGCGGTGTACCAGAAAATCTGCTGCGCGACGTTGCCTTGTGCCGGTACCGGTCCGGACTCGGAGAACGTCATGCCCTGCGCTTCCCGCGGCGCGTACTCACGCATCCAGTCGACATACTTCTGCGTCGCATAGACCGCGGCAGGCCCGTTGGTGGCGCCACCACGGGCAACGCTCGAGCCGACCGGATGACAGTCCTCGACGCGGATGCCCCACTCGTCGACGGGAAGTCCGTTCGGCAATCCCTTGTCCCCGGCTCCCGCCATGGAAAACCAGGCATCGGTGAAACGCCAGCCAAGCGACGGGTCTTTCTTGCCATAATCCATGTGGCCGTAGACGCGCTGGCCGTCGATCTCCTTGACGTGTTTGCTGAAGAACTCGGCAATGTCTTCATAGGCGGACCAGTTCACCGGCACGCCGAGCTCATACCCGTAGCGCTCCTTGAACTGCCGTTTCAGATCGTCCCGCTCGAACCAGTCGGCACGGAACCAGTAAAGGTTGGCGAATTGCTGAACGGGCAACTGGTAAATCTTGCCATCGGGCCCGGTGGTGAAGGAAATACCGATGAAGTCGTCCAGGTCCAGCGTTGGTAGCGTGTAATCCTTGGCTTCGCCTTCGATCATGTCGCTGATGGCGACCGCCTTGCCATAGCGGAAATGCGTGCCGATCAGATCGGAGTCGTTGATGTAGCCGTCGTAGATGTTCTTGCCCGACTGCATCTGCGTCTGCAGTTTCTCGACAACATCGCCTTCCTGCATCAAGTCGTGTCGCAGGCGGATGCCGGTGATTTCACTGAACGCCTTCGCCAGCGTCTTCGACTCATACTCATGGGTGGTGATGGTCTCCGACGCGACGTTGATCTCCATTCCGCGGAAAGGCTCGGCGGCCTTGATGAACCAGCGCAACTCCTCCATCTGCTGTTCAGGCGAAAGGGTCGAGGGGTTGAATTCCGACTCGACCCATTTCTTCGCCGCGTCTTCATAGGCATCGGCCCATGCCGTTCCTGCAATGCCGGACAACGTCAGCAGGGCCGTGAGCGCCATGCCATGTCGGGTGTTGTTTTTATTCTCGAACATAAACACCTCCTTTGGGTTTTTCGGAGGGATGAACCGCGAGGCTCAACCCCAGCGCATCACTGCAAACAACCAGACGAGAGACAGCGCGGACGCTATCCAGATGTTCCAATCGGTCAGCCCTATCAGCACAAGATGCCAGTAAGCACTGCCCAGAAGTCCAATGAACAATCGATCGCCACGCGTAGTGACGATGGGAAGGAAGCCTTTACGCGGCACGCATGGTCGCCTCAGCTCCCAGGCGCTCATGAGCACCAGCATCAGGCCGATCGCTGCGAAGAACACCGCCGTTGGAAGGGTCCAGGCCATCCAGTTCATCTACTGCCTCCTATACCCGACCGAGGGCGAAGCCCTTGGCCACGTGACTGCGCACGAACCAGATCACCAGCATGCCGGGCAGGATGGTTAGCACGCCGGCAGCGGCGAGCACCCCCCAGTCGATGCCGGAAGCAGAGACCGTCCGCGTCATCACCGAGACGATGGGTTTGGCGTCCACCGAGGTCAGCGTGCGCGCCAGCAACAGCTCGACCCAGGAAAACATGAAGCAGAAGAAGGCCGTCACGCCAATACCCGAGCCAATCAGCGGGATGAAAATTTTCACGAAGAATTTGGGAAAGCTGTAGCCGTCGATGTACGCCGTCTCGTCGATCTCCTTGGGCACGCCGGACATAAAGCCTTCGAGAATCCATACCGCCAGGGGTACGTTGAACAGGCAGTGCGCCAGGGCCACCGCGATATGCGTGTCGAACAGCCCGATGGATGAATAGAGCTGAAAGAACGGCAGCAGAAACACCGCCGGCGGTGCCATGCGATTGGTCAGCAGCCAGAAGAACAGATGCTTGTCACCGAGAA
>DPSI01000055.1 GCA_003527165.1 Pseudomonas sp. | reverse complement strand
TTCCCCGTTTTGAGTGAATCGCGGATCCCGCGGACCCCAATGGATTGCGAAAGGCGAGGCGTACGATGAGCAAAGAAGTACTGCTGGTTGTGGAGTCGGTATCCAATGAAAAAGGCGTACCGGCCGGTGTGATCTTCGAAGCATTGGAGCTGGCGTTGGCCACTGCTACCAAGAAGCGCTTCGAAGACGAGGTGGACCTGCGGGTTGTGATCAACCGGCAGAACGGTAGCTATGAGACTTTTCGCCGCTGGACGGTGGTCGAAGAAGAGGATTTCGACGATCCGGCACATCAGCTGACCGTCGATATGAAGCAGGCTAGCGAAGCCGACGCCAAGGTCGGCGACGTTCTGGAAGAGAAAATCGAGTCGATCGAATTCGGTCGTATCGCTGCGCAGACTGCCAAGCAGGTCATCGTGCAGAAGGTTCGGGAAGCCGAGCGTGCACAGGTCGTCGAGGCCTATCGCGATCGCCTGGGTGAGATCATCTCCGGTACGGTGAAGAAGGTAACCCGTGACAGCGTCATCGTCGACTTGGGTAACAACGCCGAGGCATTGCTGGCTCGCGAAGACATCATTGCCCGCGAAACCTTCCGTGTCGGCGCGCGAGTACGTGCACTGCTCAAGGAGATTCGCACCGAGAACCGCGGTCCGCAGCTGATTTTGTCGCGCACTGCGCCGCAGATGTTGATCGAGCTGTTCCGCATCGAAGTACCGGAGATCGCCGAAGGCCTGATCGAAGTGATGGGTGCTTCGCGTGATCCAGGTTCGCGCGCCAAGATTGCCGTTCGTTCTAAGGACAAACGCATTGATCCGCAAGGTGCCTGTATCGGCATGCGCGGTTCGCGTGTTCAGGCAGTATCCGGAGAAATCGGTGGCGAGCGTGTCGACATCGTGCTCTGGGACGAGAATCCCGCACAGTTCGTCATCAATGCAATGGCGCCGGCTGAAGTGGCCGCCATCATTGTCGATGAGGATGCGCATGCCATGGATATCGCGGTTGGCGAAGACAATCTGGCTCAGGCCATCGGCCGTGGCGGCCAGAACGTGCGCCTCGCCAGTCAACTGACCGGCTGGACGCTGAACGTGATGACCGAGGCGGATATCCAGACCAAACAGCAGGAAGAAACCGGCGACATCCTGCGCAATTTCATCGAAGAGCTGGATGTCGATGAAGAGCTGGCACAAGTACTGGTCGAGGAAGGTTTCACTTCGCTCGAAGAGATCGCCTACGTCCCAATGGAGGAAATGCTCGGCATCGAAGGCTTCGACGAAGACATCGTCAACGAGCTGCGAACCCGCGCCAAGGATCGCCTGCTGACGAAAGCGATCGCAACGGAAGAGAAACTGGCAGACGCCCAGCCGGCCGAGGATTTGATCGAGCTGGAAGGCATGGACAAGGAACTGGCGGTCGAGTTGGCAATGCGGGGTGTCATTACCCGCGAAGACCTGGCCGAGCAGTCGATTGACGACCTGCTCGACATAGACGGCATAGATCAAGAACGTGCCGGCAAGCTGATCATGGCCGCCCGAGCCCATTGGTTCGAGTAAGTAATTAGCGGCCTGAGGAGAGAGATGCATGACGCAAGTCACGGTGAAAGAACTGGCCCAGGTGGTCGACACACCGGTCGAGCGACTGCTACAGCAGATGCGTGAGGCAGGACTGTCGCACACCAGCGCCGAGCAAGTAGTGACCGATAATGAAAAGCAGGCCCTGTTGGCGCACCTTAAGAGCAGCCACGGGGCCAAGGTGGACGAGCCGCGCAAGATTACCTTGCAGCGCAAGACCACGACCAAACTGAAGGTCGGTGGCAGCAAGACCATCAGCGTCGAAGTTCGCAAGAAAAAGACCTTCGTCAAGCGTAGTCCTGACGAGATCGAAGCCGAAAAGCAACGCGAGCTGGAAGAGCAGCGTGCAGCGGAAGAAGCGGCTCGGCAGAAGGCTGCCGAGGAAGCTCGTCTGCGTGCCGAGGAAGAAGCGCGACGTCAGGCTGAAGCTGCGGCGGCCAAGGCGGAGGCGGAAGCGCCCGCGCCTGCGGCTGAAGAGCCGGTTGCAGCCGTTGCGGCTGAGCCGGCTCCGGTCGGCCCTGCCGTCCCTGTCGAGGAGCGTAAGAAGGACGAACCTCGTCGCTCTGAAAAGGCTCGTAGTGACGATGACGAGCGTCGTGATCGCAAGCAGGCGCAGCATCGCCCTTCGCTGAAGGCGAAAGCTCCGCTGTCGCGTACCGTGCGCAGCGGCGAAGACGACGCCGATGGATTCCGCCGCGGTGGTCGTGGCAAGTCGAAACTGAAGAAGCGTAACGCGCACGGTTTTCAAAGCCCGACCGGCCCGATCGTTCGCGAGGTTGCCATCGGTGAAACCATCACCGTCGGCGATCTGGCGCAGCAGATGTCGGTCAAGGCGGCTGAAGTCATCAAGTTCATGTTCAAGATGGGCAGCCCGGTCACCATCAATCAGGTGCTAGACCAGGAAACTGCCCAGCTGATCGCCGAAGAACTGGGGCATAAGGTCAAGCTGGTCAGCGATAACGCCCTGGAAGAACAATTGGCCGAGCTGCTGAAGTTCGAAGGCGAAGCCATTACGCGTGCGCCGGTCGTGACGGTGATGGGTCACGTCGACCACGGTAAGACATCGTTGCTCGACTACATTCGTCGCGCCAAGGTGGCGGCCGGTGAAGCGGGTGGCATCACCCAGCACATCGGTGCCTATCACGTGGAAACCGACCGCGGCATGGTCACCTTCCTCGATACGCCCGGCCACGCGGCATTTACCGCGATGCGTGCACGGGGTGCGCAGGCGACCGACATCGTCATCCTGGTGGTGGCCGCCGATGACGGCGTCATGCCGCAGACCATCGAGGCGATCCAGCACGCAAAGGCTGCGGGTGTTCCGCTGGTCGTGGCGGTGAACAAGATCGACAAGCCGGGCGCCGATCTCGATCGGATCCGCAGTGAGCTGTCCGTTCACGAAGTGACCTCCGAAGAGTGGGGCGGTGATACGCCTTTCGTGCCGGTTTCAGCCAAGATGGGTACTGGCGTCGATGACCTGCTCGAAGCGGTGCTGCTGCAGGCCGAGATCCTCGAGTTGACGGCAACGCCTTCGGCCCCGGGTCGCGGTGTGGTGGTCGAATCTCGTCTGGATAAAGGACGCGGCCCGGTCGCTACCGTACTGGTACAGGACGGTACCCTGCGTCAGGGTGACATGGCGCTGGTCGGCTCGAACTACGGTCGTATTCGCGCGATGCTCGACGAGAACGGCAAGCCGATCAAAGAGGCCGGTCCGTCGATTCCGGTCGAGATTCTCGGCCTCGACGGCACGCCGGACGCTGGCGACGAGCTCAGCGTGCTGGCCGACGAGAAGAAGGCGCGCGAAGTAGCCTTGTTCCGTCAGGGCAAGTTCCGCGAAGTGAAGCTGGCCCGAGCGCACGCCGGCAAGCTGGAGAACATCTTCGAGAACATGGGGCAGGAAGAGAAGAAAACGCTCAACATCGTCCTCAAGTCCGACGTCCGTGGTTCTCTCGAGGCGCTGCAGGGTTCGCTCAGCAGCCTGGGTAACGAGGAAGTTCAGGTGCGCGTGATTGGTGGCGGTGTCGGTGGTATTACCGAAAGCGACGCCAACCTGGCACTGGCATCCAACGCGGTGCTGTTCGGCTTCAACGTCCGTGCCGATGCAGGGGCGCGCAAGATCGTCGAGCAGGAAGGTCTGGATCTGCGTTACTACAACGTGATCTACGACATCATCGAAGACGTCAAGAAGGCCCTGACCGGCATGCTTGGCAGCGACGTCCGGGAGAATATCCTCGGTATCGCCGAGGTTCGTGACGTGTTCCGTTCGCCGAAGTTTGGCGCTGTTGCGGGTTGCATGGTCGTCGAGGGTATGGTGCACCGCAACCGCCCGATCCGTGTGCTGCGCGACGACGTGGTTATCTTCGAAGGCGAGCTGGAATCCCTGCGTCGCTTCAAGGACGACGTCGCTGAAGTGCGCGCCGGCATGGAATGCGGTATCGCGGTGAAGAGCTATAACGACGTCAAGGCTGGTGACAAGATCGAAGTGTTCGAGAAAGTCGAAGTGGCGCGTTCGCTCTAACAGCAGCTGTAAGGCAATAAGCGGCAAGCTTTCAGGGGATCCCTGGAAGCTTGCCGTTTGCCTTTGCAGCATGATGATTTTTAGGCTTGCAGCTTGCTGCTCGAGGCGTTTTTTATGGCCAAAGAATTCAGCCGTACCCAGCGTATCGGCGACCAGATGCAGCGCGAATTGGCGCTGTTGATTCAACGTGAAGTGAAGGACCCGCGTTTGGGCCTGGTCACTATTACTGCCGTCGACGTCAGTCGCGATCTATCCCATGCCAAGGTGTTCATCACGGTCATGGGCAAGGATGACGATGAAGGCGCGGTCAAGGCCAATCTCCGGATTCTCAATGAGGCCGGCGGCTTCCTGCGAATGCAACTGGGCAAGGCGATGAAGCTACGCACCGTGCCACAACTGCATTTCAACTATGACGCCAGCGTGCGTCGTGGTGTCGAGCTGACGTCGCTCATCGAGCGGGCGGTGGCCGAAGACCGCAAGCACAGCGACGATCTTGGAGAGTGAAGCGTGGCCCAGGTAAAACGTGTTCGCCGTGCAGTTAGTGGCATCATTCTCCTCGATAAGCCCCGTGGGTTCACATCCAACGCAGCCTTGCAGAAGGTTCGTTGGTTGCTCAATGCCGAGAAGGCCGGGCATACCGGTAGCCTGGATCCGCTGGCTACCGGCGTGCTGCCACTATGTTTTGGAGAGGCCACCAAGTTTTCCCAGTATCTGCTCGATGCCGACAAGGGTTACGAGACCGTTGCCCAGCTCGGTGTCACTACCCTCACGGCCGATGCCGAAGGTGAAGTGATCGAGTGCAAGCCTGTCGCCGTCACTCAGCCCCAGCTCGAGGCGCTGCTGCCGCAGTTTCGCGGCGATCAGCAGCAGGTGCCGCCAATGTATTCGGCACTCAAGCGTGACGGCCAGCCGCTATACAAGCTCGCTCGCGCAGGGGAGGTGGTGGAGCGTGAGCCGCGTTCTGTTACTATTACGCGCTTGGATTTGCTCTCGTTGGAAAATGACAGGGCGAGTCTGGCCGTTGCCTGCAGCAAGGGTACCTATATCCGCACGCTGGTCGAAGATATCGGGCAGGCATTGGGCTGTGGTGCACACGTGGCCGAACTGCGAAGAACTCAGGCCGGCCCGTTCGATCTGAGCCAGACGGTCAGTCTCGAAGAGCTCGAACGAGTTCACACCGAAGGTGGAGCGGAGGCGGTCGACGCCTATCTCAAACCGGTCGACAGTGGGCTTGAACACTGGCCGCTGCTGCAGCTTTCAGAGCACAGCGCCTTTTACTGGCTGCATGGTCAGCCGGTACGTGCACCGGAAGCGCCGAAGTTCGGC
>DPSI01000491.1 GCA_003527165.1 Pseudomonas sp. | reverse complement strand
CGGTTGGCGACCAGGAGGGTGGTTATCATTTTTGTGGTTCCTGCGTGGCCTTGAAGGCGTTTCCCCTCAGCCTAACCCTCTCCCCGGAGGGGCGAGGGGATAACGGAGTGAGGCGGGGGAGTGGCATGGTTTGAAAGATGTTGGCGCGTCTGGTTAATGTCCCAAAGCGGACCTGGCCGATGGGTGTATCGGTGCTGCGGGCTGATGCTGCAGCCAAAACGCTGCACGAACCAACCCCCTCGCCCCGTTGGGTAGAGGGCTGGGGAGAGGGGGTGGTGTTCCAGACGAACCCGGACATCAAGCGTTCCCCAACCAGGTCGGTTTGCGCTTTTCGAGAAAGGCATTCAGCCCTTCCTGTCCTTCGGGGCTGACGCGGATGCGAGCGATGCTGTTTTCGGTGTAACGGCGCAGCGCTGGGCTCAGCGAACTGCTGCTGGCTTCGCGTAACAGGTCCTTGCTGGCGCGCATGGCTTGGGGGCTATTGAGCAGCAAATTGTCGATCCAGCTGCCGAGACCATCGTCCAATTCGGCCGCGGCGTAGGTTTCTGACAACAAACCAAGCTCGCGGGCGCGCTCGCCGCTGAAGCGCTCACCGGTCATGGCGTAGCGTCGCGTGGGGCGCTCACCGATGGCCTTGACCACGAAGGGGCTGATCACCGCCGGTGCCAAGCCGATGCGCACTTCAGAGAGCGACAGCTGCGCGTCGTGGGCGCCGATCGCCATGTCGCAGCAGGCAATCAACCCGACGGCGCCGCCAAAGGCCGCGCCTTGCACCACGGCCAGGGTCGGAAGTTTGAGGTGATAGAGGCTGTACATCAGTTCGGCCAGCTCGCGGGCGTCGCTGAGGTTGGCCTCGAAATTCAGTTTGGCCGACTGTTGCATCCAGGCAAGGTCGGCGCCTGCCGAGAAGTGCCGGCCGCGGCCACGTAGCACAAGGAAGCGCAGGTCCTTGTTCGCCTGCACCTGATCGATGACAAGCACCAACTCGCGAATCATTTCAGCGTTGAAGGCATTGTTTTTTGCCGGGCGGTCGAGCCAGAGGGTGGCGAAGCCGCGCGGGTCCAGTTCCAGTTGTACGGTGGTGAAATCGGTCATGGAAGCTCCTTTGAGCTGAAAGCGGTTCTGCGTCTTTGGGCTTGCCGCTTTACATACGAAATACGCCAAATCGGGTCGGCTCGATCGGCGCGTTGAGACTGGCCGAGATTGCCAGGCCCAGGACGTCTCGCGTCTGCGCTGGATCAATGACACCGTCGTCCCACAACCGTGCGCTGGAATAGTAGGGATGCCCCTGGCGCTCGTACTGTTCGAGAATGGGCTGCTTGAGCTGGGCCTCGTCCTGCTCGGAGAACGTCTGGCCACTGCGTTCGGCCTGCTCGCGCTTGACCTGCACCAGCACGCCCGCGGCCTGCTCGCCCCCCATCACACCAATTCGCGCGTTGGGCCACATCCACAGGAAGCGTGGGTCGTAGGCGCGGCCGCACATGCCGTAGTTGCCGGCGCCGAAGCTGCCGCCGATGACCACCGTGAACTTCGGTACCTGAGCGCAGGCCACCGCGGTGACCAGCTTGGCGCCGTGCTTGGCGATGCCGCCGGTTTCGTACTTCTGCCCGACCATGAAGCCGGTGATGTTTTGCAGGAACAACAACGGAATGCCGCGTTGGCAGGCCAGTTCGATAAAGTGCGCGCCTTTCTGCGCGGCTTCGGCGAAAAGGATGCCGTTGTTCGCCAGGATCGCGATCGGGTAACCGTGCAAGGTGGCGAAGCCGCAGACCAGGGTGGTGCCGAACAGCGCCTTGAATTCATCGAACCCGCTGCCATCGACCAGCCGCGCGATCACTTCGCGCACGTCGTAGGGCTGCTTGGATTGCGCCGGGATCACGCCGTAGAGCTCGTCCGCGGCGTACAGTGGTGCCCGCGGTTGGCGAGCCTGCACCTGACCGAGTTTCTGCCAGTTGAGGTTGGCCACGCAGCGGCGGGCGATCGCCAGCGCGTGTTCATCATTTTCGGCGTAATGATCTGCCACGCCGGAAGTCTTGCAGTGCACGTCGGCGCCGCCCAGATCTTCGGCGGTCACCACTTCGCCGGTGGCGGCTTTGACCAATGGCGGGCCGGCGAGAAAAATGGTCGCCTGGTTGCGCACCATGATGGTTTCGTCAGCCATCGCCGGAACATAGGCGCCGCCCGCGGTGCAGGAGCCCATCACCACGGCAAGCTGCGGAATGCCCATGGCGCTCATGTTGGCCTGGTTGAAGAAGATCCGGCCGAAGTGTTCGCGGTCCGGGAAGACCTCGTCCTGGCGCGGCAGGTTGGCACCGCCGGAATCCACCAGGTAAATGCACGGCAGGCGATTCTGCTGGGCGATGGCCTGGGCGCGCAGGTGCTTTTTCACGGTGAGCGGGTAGTAGCTGCCGCCTTTTACCGTGGCATCGTTGGCGATGACCATGCACTCGACGCCTTCGACCCGGCCGATGCCGGCGACCAGGCCCGCCGCGGCGACGTCTTCACCGTAGACCTCGTAAGCGGCCAGCGGCGCGACCTCGAGAAAGGCCGAACCGGGGTCGAGGAGAGCGTTGATACGGTCACGCACCAGCAACTTGCCGCGTGCGACATGGCGTTGCTGGGCCTTCTCGCCACCGCCTTCGCTGACGCGGCCGAGCAGCGCGCGGAGGCTCTGAACCTGCTCGAGCATGGCTGCGCTGTTGGCCGCGAACTCTGGTGAGCGAGTGTTGATTTGAGTGTGAAGAACAGCCATCTGATCTTTCTCCAAGCGATACTGGCCAAGCTGGAAGCCAGAAGCTGGAAGCTGGAAGAAAAAGCGGGTCAGGACGCTTCGAGCTTCAAGCTTCAAGCTTCAAGCTCACTTCGTTTCGTTGAACAGCTCGCGGCCGATCAGCATGCGGCGGATCTCACTGGTGCCGGCGCCGATCTCGTAGAGCTTGGCGTCGCGCAGCAGGCGGCCGGTCGGGAATTCGTTGATGTAGCCGTTGCCGCCGAGAATCTGGATGGCCTGCAGGGCCATCTGCGTCGCCGCTTCGGCGGTATAGAGGATCACGCCGGCGGCATCCTTGCGGGTGGTTTCGCCGCGGTCACAGGCTTGCGCCACGGTGTACAGGTAGGCACGGCTGGCGTTGAGCTGGGTGTACATGTCGGCCACCTTGCCCTGGATGAACTGGAACTCGCCGATGCTCTGGCCGAATTGCTTGCGGTCGTGGATGTAGGGCACCACGACATCGAGGCAGGCTTGCATGATCCCCACCGGGCCGCCAGCAAGAACAACGCGCTCGTAATCCAGGCCGCTCATCAGAACCTTGACGCCGCCATTTTCGACGCCCAGTACGTTCTCTTCCGGCACCTCGACGTCATCGAAGAACAGCTCGCAGGTATTGGAGCCGCGCATGCCGAGCTTGTCGAACTTGTTGCCACGCGAGAATCCTTTCCAGTCGCGTTCGACGATGAAGGCGGTGATGCCGTGCGGGCCCTTGTCCAGGTCGGTCTTGGCGTAGATCACGTAGGTGTTGGCGTCAGGACCGTTAGTGATCCAGGTCTTGCTGCCGTTAAGCACGAAGCGGTCACCCTTGCGATCGGCGCGCAATTTCATCGAAACCACGTCGGAGCCGGCGTTCGGCTCGCTCATAGCCAGTGCGCCGACGTGTTCACCGGAGACCAGCTTGGGCAGGTATTTCGCCTTCTGTTCCGGCGTGCCGTTACGGTTGATCTGATTGACGCAGAGGTTGGAGTGAGCGCCGTAAGACAGGCCGACCGAGGCCGAACCGCGGCTGATTTCCTCAAGGGCGATAACGTGTGCCAGATAGCCCATTCCAGCGCCGCCAAATTCCTCGTCTATGGTGATACCGAGCAGGCCCATGTCGCCGAACTTGCGCCACATGTCGCTGGGGAAAAGGTTGTCACGGTCGATGGCTTCGGCGCGGGGTGCCAGTTCGTCGGCAACGAAACCGCGCACCTGGTCGCGGAGCATGTCGACGGTTTCGCCGAGAGCGAAGTTGAGGCCGGAATAGTTCATGTGCCACCTGTCTTGTAGTTGTTCTGATTCGACTGCCGAACGACGGTAAAGGTTGATTTCACCAATGGTTCAGCGGGTTCTTTTGCCGCATTTCAGCGCCCTGTTTCGGCCTGAGGTGCGGTGGCTTGTCACGCTGTTACCTTTACGTTAACGTAATCAAACCCCGGGATGACTGTCAACTCATCGGCATGCCCCAGATAGCAAGGCCTCATAACAAACATAAGACTGAGGAATTCGACATGAGTCTTCCGAGCTACACCTGCGGACCGCAGACCAAACCCCTGTTGGCGATGACCATTGGTGCTGCGTTCGATCGGACGGTCGAACGGTTCTCCGACCGTGAGGCCCTGGTCGTGCGTCACCAGAACCTGCGCTACACCTGGGCGCAGCTGGCCGAAGAAGTGGATCGTTGCGCACGCAGCCTGTTGGCGCTCGGTCTGCAGCCTGGAGAGCGGGTGGGCATCTGGTCGCCGAACAACGCGCAATGGTGCATCGCGCAGTTCGCCACCGCCAAGGTGGGCGTGGTACTGGTGAACATCAACCCGGCCTATCGCCTCAACGAACTTGAATATGCGCTCAAGCAATCGGGCTGCCGCTGGCTGATTTGCGCTGATGCGTTCAAGACCTCCGATTACCATGCGATGCTCCATGAGCTGCTGCCGGAGCTCGAGCGCTCCGCCGTGGGGGCCTTGCAAAGTCACATGTTGCCGGAGCTGCGCGGCGTGATCAGCCTGTGCGACAAGCCCGTGGATGGCATGCTGCTGTGGAAGGGCCTGATGGATATGGCCGAACGGGTAGGCCCCGAGCAACTGCGTCAGTGTGGCGAGCAGCTGCAGTTCGACGATCCGATCAACATCCAGTACACCTCGGGCACCACCGGCTTCCCCAAAGGCGCCACGCTCAGCCACTACAACATCCTCAACAACGGTTACATGGTCGGTGAAAGCCTGAAGCTCACCGAACACGATCGGCTGGTGATTCCAGCGCCGCTGTATCACTGCTTCGGCATGGTGATGGGCAACCTCGGTTGCGTCACCCATGGCACCACGATGATCTACCCGAGCGCG
>DPSI01000446.1 GCA_003527165.1 Pseudomonas sp. | reverse complement strand
GGCATTGATGCCTTCGAACAGGCCGACCTTGACGCCTTTCTCTTCCAGCGTCTGCTTCACCGCGGTGGCGATGCCTTCGCCATATTGCTGCTTGTCGTGGATGACGGCGACGTTCTTCGGCTTGACGTGATCGGCGATGAAGTTGCCGGCGGTCGGGCCCTGCAGGCTGTCCAAGCCGATGGTGCGGAAGATCAGTTCATAACCACGCGAGGTGATGTCCGGGCTGGTCGACGCCGCGGTAATCATCAGAATACCTTCGTCTTCGTAAATGTCGGACGCCGGCTGGGTCGAGCTGGAGCACAGGTGGCCGACCACAAAGCTGATTTCGTCGTTGACGATCTTGTTGGCGACCGCGACCGCCTGCTTTGGATCGCAGGCGTCGTCATACACGACGCCTTCCAGTTGCTGCCCGTTCACCCCGCCCTTCTTGTTGATCTGCTCGATAGCCATCTGGGCCCCGGTGAACTGCATGTCCCCGTACTGCGCAACGGCGCCCGTGACCGGGCCGGCCAAACCGATCTTGATGGTGTCGGCGGCAAGCGTGTAGCTCGCGGCTCCTGTCAAAGCGATAGCCAGGAAAAGTTTGGACAGATGCTGCTTGGTCTTCATATGCGCTCCACTTGCATCATTATTGTTTGAATCCTGCTGGCTGCAGTGTCGTTAAGGAGCAAACGTCCCCAAACGGTACGGCAACTGTACCGGCACAGTGTAGAAGCGTCAGCACCTGTTTGCACAGCCAGGATTCATCCATTTGATGGGATTCGTCCGGACGCTATCATTGCGCCCTTCATCCGAACGAGTGAGTCCCATGAGCGAAGATCCAAGCACTCTTTATGCCAAGCTGCTGGGGGAAACCGCATCGATTTCCTGGCAAGAATTGCAGCCATTCTTCGCCCGTGGCGCGCTGTTGCGGGTTGCCAGTGACTTCGATCTGATCGAAGCGGCGCAAGCCGTTGCTGAGGATAATCAGGAAAAAGTCGCCGCATGGCTGGCCGAAGGCCAGCTGGGCAAGCTCGAGGCGGAACAGGCGCAAGACTGGATGCAGCGCGATCCGTCACTCTGGGCCGTGGTCGTCGCGCCATGGGTGCTGGTGCAGGAAAGGGCAGCCAAGCCCAGCCTGCACTGATTCAAGTCAGCAGCTCTAGCTGCGCACCCAGCGCTGTCGTGCCCAGCCGCTCAGCGCGTCCACGGCGAGCACCATGAATAGCATGGACAGGATGACCGTCGAGGCTTGGGCTTCCTGAAACAGGCTGAGGCTCATATAGAGCATCTGCCCCAGGCCTCCGGCGCCGACGAAGCCGAGCACGCTGGCCATGCGTATGTTGTTTTCCCAGCGATACAGGCTGTAGGCCACCAGTTGCGGCCAAAGGGTAGGCAGTGTGCCGTAGCAGAACGCGCTGATTCGGCTGCTGCCGGTCAACCGCAGCGCCTCGCTCGGGGCATTCGGCGTGTTTTCCAGCGCTTCGGCGAAGAGCCGTCCCAGGACACCGGCAGTGTGCAGCGCCAGTGCCAGGGTTCCGGCATTCGGGCCTAGGCCGGCTGCCAGCACCATCAGCGCCGCCCAGACCAGCTCGGGGACGGCGCGCAGTGCATTGAGCAACAGCCGCGAGGCGCCTTTGGCGACAAGGCCGAAGCGTCCCGACGCCGGCAACGCCAGCAACAATCCGAGCAGAGCGGCCAATAGCGTGCCAACGGCCGACATGGCCAACGTTTCCAGAGTGCCGTAGCCGATTGCCCGCAAGTGCCCGGGTGACAGGTCGGGCCTGAGAAAGCCCGCGGCATAATCGGCCATCCGCCCCAGGCCGTCACGGCTGAACAACGCGCTGGCCTCGATCTGCAAAAAAGCGAACGAGCCGACCAGCGCTGCCATCAGCAACAGAGATCGGAAGAGCGGCGACAGCGAGCTCACACGAACCTCCGGCGCAACAGCTGGCTGATCAGATCCGCCATCAGCACCAGCACCAGGAAGGTCAGGAGCATGCTCGCCACCTCACCGCCGGCGAACATGCGCATCGACAGATCCATCTGCTGGCCCAACCCACCCGCACCGACGAAGCCCATCACCACCGAGGCGCGAACCGCGCACTCCCAGCGATAGACGGTATAGGAGAGCAGTTCACCCGTCGCCTGTGGCAGCACGCCATAGGCGAACGCCTGCAGCCGTGAGCTACCGGCGCCGAGCAGGGCGCGGGTCGGCAGCGGATCGACCGACTCGAAGATTTCCGCATAGACCTTGCCGAGCATGCCGGCATAGGTGATGGCGATGGCCATTACCCCAGCGGTTGGGCCGAGGCCCACCGCGCGGACGAACAGCAAGGCCCAGACGATCTCCGGCACGCTGCGCAACAGGATCAGCAGCCCACGCACCGGCCAGCGCACGGCCTGCGCCCACCTCTTCGGTTGGCCGGCGCGGCTGAGTGCCGAGATCGACAGCGCTCGGGTGGCCAGCAAGGCACAAGGCACTGCCACGATCAGTGCCAATGCCATGCCCGCAGTTGCGATGGCGAGCGTCTCCAGCGTGGCGCGTCCCAGCAGTAGAAGAAAGACATCGTCATGGGCGGGCGGCCAGAAACCGGACAGGAACACGCCCATGGTTTCGGCGTTACTGCCATCGAACAGCACGCCCAGATCCAGCTCGCTCAGCGACAGACCTGGCCACAGCACGGCCAGCGCCAGCAGGGTCACCATCAGGCGCGGGCCGGCGGCCGGGTCGCGTTGTGCGAGGGCCGGACTCAGCATCGCGGGATGTGCAACGGCGAGCTCGGCAAGGGCAGCTTGGCCTGATCGCTGTCCAGCTGCTCGTTGGCGTAGAGCGCCTCGAGTTCAGCTGGCGTCACCTCTGCCGAGGGCTTGTCGAACAGGATGCGGCCGGCGCGAACCCCAATGACCCGTGGGAAGTGCTCCAGCGCCAGCTCCACGGCGTGCAGGCTGGCCAGCAGTGTCGCCCGGCGGCGCATGGCCTCACGGTTGAGCACGTTCAACGAATACGCTGCAAGGACCGGATCCATCGCCGACACCGGTTCGTCAGCGAGGATCAGCTCGGGCTGCTGGTACAGCACGCGGGCGATTCCGACGCGTTGCAACTGCCCGCCGGACAGCTGATCACAGCGCACGTAGAGCTTGTCCGTGAGATCCAGCCGGCCAAGGGCTTCGGCCGCTCCCCGGCTGTCCAACGGATGGAGCAGGCTGATCAGGCTGCGTCCCAGTGACCATTGACCCAGACGCCCGGCCAGCACCGCAGTGACGACCCGCTGCCGGGGAGGTATCGGCGGTGCCTGGTGAATCAGGCCGATGCGCTTGCGCAGCTTTTGCCGCGCGCCGGCGGACACCGACCAGGGGGCGCAGCCGAGCACTTCGAGGTGCCCGGTGCTCGGCTGGATGTGGCTGGCCAGCAGACGCAACAGGGTAGTCTTGCCGGCACCGGACGGGCCGATCACCGCGACTCGCTCGCCTTGGGCAACCTCCAACTCGACATCCTGCAACGCCACCTGCTCGTTCGCATGGCGATGACCCAGACCGGACAGACGCAAACATGGTACGGGAGCGGTTGTGCTACGGCTTTGCACGGGTGAAGCTGTGGCCGAACTGCTCATCTTGACTACCTAGGCTCTGCTTCAGGCAGCCTTGCCTGAGCATCGCCACGAGGGCATTTTGCGCCGTACGGCCCGGCGATAAGCCGAGCCACGACGATCCAGGCGGCATCTTGGCCGCCGCAAGGCGAATGCGAGGGATTACTTCAGCAGGCCCGCGGCGCGCGCGGCTTCCTCGATGCCTTCGTAGTTTTCCGGGCGGGTCTCGATGAAGCGAGTGGCGGCCTGGAGGTCGAGAATCTTCCTGTGCTCCGGGTTCGCCGGGTCCAGCGCGAGGAAGGCGGCTCTGATCCGGCCTACCAGCGCCGGGTCGAGGTTGCCGCGTACGGTCCAGTTGTAGTCGTAGTAGGGCGGGGTGGTATCGATGACTCGCACCTTGTCTGTATCCACTTTCCCCGCGTCGACGAGCTTGTCCCACACCGAGGCGTTGAGCACGCCGCCATCGGCCTTGCCTGCCTGGACCCAGGCCGCGGTGGCATCGTGGGCGCCGGAGTAGGCGATGCGCTTGAAGAACTGTTCGGGATCGATGCCGTCCCTGATCATGAAATAACGCGGCATCAGGCTGCCGGAAGTCGAAGACACGGAGCCGAAGGCGAAGGTCTTGCCTTTGAGATCCTGCAACGTGCTCACGTCCGGATTGGCCGTGATGAATTTACTGGTGAATTTCTCGTCCTGCTCACGCTGCACCAGCGGAATCGCGTCACCGGTCTTCAGACGGGCCTGAACGAAGGTGAAACCACCGAGCCAGGCCAGGTCGAGACGGTCGGAAGCAAGCGATTCGACCACGGCGGCGTAATCGGAAACCGGGGTGAATTTCACCGGCATTCCCAGCTCTTTCTCCAGGTATTTGCCCAGCGGTTCGAACTTGCGGATCAGTTCGGTCGGGGCTTCGTCGGGGATGGCCGACACACGAAGGGTTTCGGCGGCATGAGCGGTAACAAAAGACAGGGATACGGCGAGGCTGGCAAGGGCTGCCAGGGTGCGCTTCAGCATTGTGGTTCTCCGGTTCAATAACGGAAAAAAAGCGCGCGGATTATAGAGGTTGTAAGGTGCGCCTGGGCAAGTCGCTTTGCGCCAGCGGGCAAGGGCATCCCATCCAGTCCCTTCCTGTGCAGGCGCCAACGACCGGAAATAGGGCTTGCCCGGCTCGGATCGTTGACAGGGGTAGTGCCGCGCGCCGTTAAAAAATATTTTGTGATCCAGGTCTCGGTTAACTAGAATCGCCGCCTTCACGAATGATGGCTTACTGCTATGAATCGACGAGAAGACAAACGCACCCTTCATGCCCTTCGCAAACACATCGATGAATTGCTCGCTACGGGGGCGGTCATCACCTCGCGCGATCCGGTGACGATACTCTCGGCAGGCGAGACCCTGAAGGTGAAGCACGGCATGCTGATCGGCTACTCCGGCTTCCTGGATATGGTCGAACCGGTTACCGACCATGAGTGGCCAGCCGCCTTGCGGCAGATGGCGATCGACCTATGCATCAAACAGCTCGATCAGGCGATCGAAGCCCTCGAGGGCCGTCGCCTGCCCGCTGAGCTGGCCCCCGCGGTGAACGACAGCTCCATCAATTGGTAACCGGTATCCGTCGCCCCCGATACGGGCGGTAGCCTATTGTTCGTGCGATTCTTCGGCGGTAGCCTTTTCTTACTGGGGTGAGCGTAAAGAAAAGCGCCCGGGGCCAGAACGCTGCGCCTGGGACCGAATCAGACGTGCATGGATGCCCTGTCGGCATCGGTGACTGAAGGGGGATACATGCACGATCCAACCATGCATCATGGTTTTATCCCGCCCTATATTCTCAGCCGCATCATTGATCACGGCTCGGATCGGCAGCGTGAGCGGGCGCTGGGAACCTTGGCCCACGTGCGTAATCTGCTGCCCAACCCGGGACCGCCCAATCGTCAGCCGATGGTCGGCGTGCTACCTGAGCGCGGTCGGCCAGGGGAGCCGCGGCGCAGCGTTCACGATGCCCAACAGCAGATGGTGCTGCCGGGTGCGCTGGCGCGAATCGAAGGCCAGCCGCCGGTCTCCGATGCGGCGGTCGACGAGGCTTACGACGCGCTCGGCACCACGCACGAATTCTTCTGGCAGGTGTTCGGTAGGGACTCGATCGACAACCACGGTTTCCCGCTGGTCGGGACGGTTCATTACGGTGTCGGGTACGAAAACGCCTTCTGGAATGGTGCGCAGATGGTGTTCGGTGATGGCGACGGCGAGATCTTCAATCGCTTCACTCTGTCGCTGGATGTCGTGGCCCACGAGTTGGCCCATGGCGTCACCGAAAGGGAGGCCGCGTTGGTGTACTTCAATCAATCCGGCGCCTTGAACGAATCGATATCCGACGTGTTCGGCGTGCTGGTCCGGCAGTTCAGCCTCAAGCAGACGGCGGCTCAGGCCGATTGGCTGATCGGTGCTGAGTTGCTGACCGACAAGGTGCAGGGTGCGGCGCTGCGCTCGATGGCCAATCCCGGTAGCGCCTATGACGACCCCCTGCTGGGCAAGGACCCGCAGCCCGGGCATATGCGTGATTTCATCGATACCCGCGATGACAACGGCGGTGTGCATCTGAACTCCGGTATTCCCAACCGGGCCTTCTACCTGGCCGCAACGGCATTGGGCGGCTATGCCTGGGAAAAGGCCGGACGCATTTGGTACGACACCTTGTGCGATCGCCGCCTGGCCAACGATGCGGATTTCATCGCGTTCGCCCGGTTGACGGTGGATAACGCGACAGGTCGTTTCGGCCCGAGCTATGGCGAAGCGCAGGCTGTCGAACAGGCCTGGGCAGACGTGGGTGTGATCCTGAACTGAGGGAACTTCATGAAACGATTACCGGCATTGGGCCGCGACTCGACCGTCCGGCTGTCGAGGCAGGGCGGCTTTGCGGCGATGCAGGCGCTCAGTCGTCCGCGCGAGATCGATTTCGCCAGTTGCGACGAACAGCAGCGCGGACAGATCTGTTCCGTGCTGGAAGGCTGCCTGCCGCTGGCGACGAGCATCAGCGGGCAAGGCGACCGCCGCTATTACCAGATCGAGTTGCGCTATCGGCAACACGAGCGCGACGACGAAATGGTCCTCCAGATTCCAGAGGAGCAGGCGCCCGGCGAGCTGGTGCGACTCTGGGATAAGGGCGAGGTGCTGTGACCGCCACTTGGCAGTGGCCGCAGCGGCTTAGCAGACCGTGGAAAACTACCTGCGAACAGCCTCAGCAAGCCACTTGCGGCTAACGCGCCATAGCGCGGCCCGGAGGGCGAACGACATCAATCATGCTCATTTAGAGCACTTGAACTCGCCGCGAGCCCGGTCCGCTTCTCGGCTGTTTCTCGGCTGATCGTTGCGCCTCGCGTTGCCTGCCTCGCCTACGTTTT
>DPSI01000044.1:2199-4438 GCA_003527165.1 Pseudomonas sp. | reverse complement strand
TGCCGCTCAGATGCGTGACAATCCAAAGCAGGTTCGCACCCAACTGGCTGCGAGCGTTTGCGACAACGATGGCCTGCGTCAGCTGATGAGCCAAGGGGCGGTGTTGCGTTTCGAGTTCAGCGAATACCAGAGCAAGAAGCCAATCACTACCGAGAGGTACCGCTCCAGCGATTGCTGAAGCCACCACCTGCCTAGGACAGATCACGTGCTGCCCCCCGGCAAACCCGTCTAGCGCAAAATTCGCGGATCGCCCTTACCTGCCACCGCAGCGGCCTCGTCCGGCTTGAGCAGCGCGGTTCGCGGCACGTCGAGCAACCGCGCGCAGGCAGCCAGCACATTCGCCCACGACGCCCGGTTGGCGAACTGCATGCCAGCTTCGTCCAGCGTACCGCCACGGTTGCGGTAGCCCAGCACCGAGTTGCGGCGCGCGTCCGGCAGGATGGGCCAGAGATGACCGCGCGCCAGCTCGGGCCGCATGTGAGTGAGCAGCACCCTCGCTTCCATCTGTTCGGGGAACAGGCGCTCGGCCACCCCATTCGCCGCGAGCGCATCGATCTCCCAGCGATCGCGCGGGGTCCGGAAGCGGCCCGGCTCTTGTAGATAGACCAGCCGATAGGCAACGCCCGCCTCTCTCAGACGCGCCGCTGCACGCTGCATTTCGGTCAGTTGATAACTGCCGTTGGCTATCAGCAGAATGGCATCAGCCCCGACCTGTTCGTCGACGACGATCGCGCCGTCCGTTGCCAGCTGCTCGGCCTGCGCCTGATTGAATATCGTCGGTCGCTCGCGCTTGGGCATGACCAGGCAGGACAAGGCGCCGCGTGCACGATAGATCGAGGGCAGCAACGCCAACGCGCTGTTATGGTCCGCCGGGAACAGCACCCTGACCATATCGCCCATCTCGCCCAGCAGCGCCTCACAGAAGCTGGTGTCCTGATGCGATTGCTGATTCTTGCCGTTCTCCCATGTGTGCGACGTGGCGATGATCGGCCAGCCGAGCCAGCCTGCCGGACGTCCCACTTCCTTCTGCTGACGGGAGAAAATCAGCGTCTGACGCACCGCGCCAAGCATCTTCACGCAGAAGGCTTCGTAACTGGCAACCAGGTTCAGCCCACCCTGGTTGGCCAGACATGCGGAGACCACTGCCTCCTCGTTCAAGGCGGTGATGATCTTGCCATCCACCGCCTCAAGCTCGCTCTCGGGTTCGACCACGCGGTGCTTGAGCGCTCTGAGCACCCCACCGAGACGATTGCTCGCGAGCTCGTCGGGATTCCCCACACGAGGGCGCAGCGACGGGTTGGCGCGGGTAAGCTCGACGAAGAAGTCATCGACCGCAGCCATCGGCGAGCAGGCGTTTTTCTGGTAGCTGAGGGGCGGTATCACCGGCTCCGGGGGACGCCTCAGCGCCAGGGTATTGTCCCGCTCCACCGGGCGGCCCTGGCGGAATTTCCGCAACAGATCACGTGCCGCCTCAAGCTCCCCCTGTGGTACGAAAAGCCGTGCAACATGGGTATTGAACAACTCGCGCGAGGCGTCATCGAGGCGCGGATTAGCGGGCAGTGGCAAGTTGTGCGCAGCGTTGCTCCCAGCGCCATAGAAGCCGAACCCCTTGACCGTCTCGGCAATGCCATAGGGAATCGGCAACGGATAGCTGAGGAGCCCGCGCTCCTTTTCCTCGACGCGCCGGGCCAGGCGTTGCTCCATTTCCCACAGCATGCAGACGAAGGCCGCCGGGTCACGGCCGTCGAAGGGAATCGGATCGAAGCCGCAACGACTCAAGTGCTGGCGAAACCCCTCGAGTCCTTCATGAGTGCCAAGCTGCGTCCGCTGCTCGATGCGCCGACCATTGGCGATCATGATCGGCAAGGCCATGCCGCAATCCTCGGCACGCCACCACCGCGGGATCCAGTCACTGCCGCGCTGCTCTTCAGCCGCGCCATCGGAGAGAAACGCCACCAGTGTCTCGCCCGGAAGCGGCATATGAGCGTACTGAAGCTCCGCAAAGCCAAGGTAACCGCCTTCGGCAATGCCGCCGCCCGTATGTGCATTCACGTGGCTACCCAGCGGGGCCGATGGACTGCCATCCGCAGCCTGGTGATAGCCATAGAAATCTTCGAGTAGGCGATTGATGCCCGCCTCTCCATCGCCGTAGGCCTGCGCCTGCTCAGGATGCAGGTTGTCGGTGAGCAGGTTGAGCGCTTCGATCGCCGCGACGCAATGGCCTTGTCCCATCAGCCAA
>DPSI01000044.1:0-2068 GCA_003527165.1 Pseudomonas sp. | reverse complement strand
GCGGCCGGTCAGGGCATTCACCCCGAGATAACCGGCATAGGCCGGAACCATGTTCAGCGAGCCGCCGGTATGCCCCTCCGGTGATAACTTGAAATCCTCGGCGCTGAGTGCCGAACCATCGAGTCGGATACGGCGCGCGTACGTCATGTGCACGACCAGCCAAAGCCCTGCCGAACCGACGCGATCGATGGCCTGCAACAGGCGATAGACACTGGCGAGATCCGGCTGCAGTTTCACCTGTACCAGCTGGTGAGCCAGGCGGAACACCGCGGCCTGGGTTTCCAAGGCGTGCTCGAAGGGGCCATAGCCGGCTCGCCAGCGAGCGTATTCCGGCTGAGCTTCCGCGTGACGGTCCAGTTCGGCAAGACTGGGCAGTAGCTGATTCATGGGGTGCTCCGTTGGGTGGCGGTGGCGATAGTCTAGTCAGCGTCTGCGCGGCTATCGCTGATATGCATCGAGACGCTTGGATGGATTGGCAAGCCGCTGGGATGACGGTACAGACGGGACGATCCTTATGGCTTTGCTCAGTTTTCTCGGCGCCATTCAACAGGTCACCGGAGCCTGCTACCTGATCGGGACCATGGCGGGCGCTGCTCAATTGCGGCATGCGCCAGGGGGGATGCGAAATAGAAGGAGGCATTCGGGCAGGATTTGCCTTCGATCCGAAAACCCTCGGTGCGATAGTGCTGTCGCACGCGCACATTGACCACAGCGCTCTGCTGCCGAAGCTGGTCGAGCCGATGCTACCCGATTCGCCAACATTCAGGAGGAAACGGAGGACGCCGGGTAGGAAAACAAGTGACGTGCGCGCCTGTGCAACCTCCAATCAAGCCCCTCTATAACCCAACCGATACCGAACGCATGCTGGCAGCGCCGGCCGCTTGCCTATGGTGAAAGCTTCGAGCTGAAGAAGATGCGCGCCCTGCACCAAGCGTGGGCGATCGCCTCGACAAGCAGGCCAACATTCCGGAACCCGGTGATCGCATCGCCCTCTGATAGCGGGAGGCACCCGGTGGCGAAACGCGCACCGGCCGAGAAAAACGGCGCGCTCGGTGATTCCGTTTGCTCAATACAGGACTGCTATCGCTACCTTCGCGATGGGCTACTGCTAGGCTTAGAGCAAGCGCCGCTGGGATTGCCGTGCGAACCTCTACCAAGTCACTTTTCCGGAGATTACCGGCACGAGCTTAAGCACACCGGGCAAAGGCACCATCTTGCCTAAGCCGGTCTCGAGCAGCACCGCAGGTTCCAATACAAGGGAGACGTTGTATGCCTTTCGAACCGGACGATTACCTATCGCGACATTTCAAGACCAGCGGCGCGGAGCTGTCGAAAAAGATCGATGAGCTGGTGGCGCTGGTCGTCCCACCCACCAGCCAGAATCTACCGCTCTACCGTGAAATGCTGGTCACCGTCATGCGCATGGCCCAGGCCGATCGAAGCCGCTGGGATGCCAAGATACTGCTACAGACCATGCGCGAGATGGAACACGCCTTCAGCCGGCTCGACCAGTTCAAGCGACGCCGAAAGGTCACCGTTTTCGGCTCGGCGCGCACGCCCATCGAACATCCGCTGAATGCCTTGGCGCGCGAACTTGGGGAAACGCTGGCGCGCTACGACTTAATGGTCATTACCGGCGCCGGCGGCGGCATCATGGCGGCTGCACACGAAGGCGCCGGCACCGATAACAGCCTCGGGCTGAACATCACCCTACCCTTCGAACAGCATGCCAACCCGACGGTAGACGGCACCGACCACCTGTTGTCGTTTCATTTCTTCTTCGTGCGCAAACTATTTTTCATCAAAGAAGCCGATGCGCTGGTGCTTTGCCCAGGCGGCTTTGGCACGCTGGACGAAACACTGGAAGTGCTGACCCTGATACAGACCGGCAAGAGCCCCCTGGTACCGGTCGTGCTGCTGGACGAACCCGACGGTTCGTTCTGGAAGGACGCGTTGAGTTTCATGCGTCGTCAGCTGGAGGACAATCGCTATATTCTGCCCACGGACATGCGCCTGATGCGGTTGGTCAACAACGCCGAAGACGCCGCTGCAGAGATCGATAAGTTCT
>DPSI01000046.1:5590-12100 GCA_003527165.1 Pseudomonas sp. | reverse complement strand
TACTCATGTTTGGTTCCTCTGAATATTTGAACCGTTCTTAAACCGCGGCAGCGCCGCCGACGATTTCCGAAATTTCCTGCGTGATCGCAGCCTGACGGGCCTTGTTGTAGACCAGTTGCAAGTCGCTGATCAGCTCACCGGCATTGTCGGTTGCGTTCTTCATGGCGATCATCCGGGCGGCCTGTTCGGCGGCACCGTTTTCGACCACGGCCTGGTAGACCTGGGACTCGACATAGCGAACCAGCAACGCATCCAGCAGCTGCCGGGCATCGGGTTCGTACAGATAATCCCACTGACCTTTCGGCGCGGTCTGATCGTCGCTCGCCGCCAGCGGTAGCAACTGAGCTACGGTCGGCTTCTGCGTCATGGTGTTGATGAACTTGTTCGACACCAGGTAGAGACGGTCCAGACGGCCCTGATCGAAGGCATCCAGCATGACCTTGACGCTACCGATCAGATCGTTGATCGACGGCTCTTCGCCAAGCCCGTTGACTGCCGCGACCACGTTACCGCCGAAGCTGCGGAAGAAGCTCGCGCCCTTGTTGCCGATTACGCACAGGTCGGCCTCGACATTGCTGTCGTGCCATTCCTTCATATGCTTGACCAGCACCTTGAACAGGTTGGTGTTCAAGCCACCGCACAGGCCACGATCGGAAGACACGACGATGTAGCCGACACGCTTGACCGGTCGCTCAACCATGAACGGGTGACGGTACTCCGGATTGGTATTGGCCAGATGGCCGATTACCTGCTGGATCCGCTCCGCATAAGGACGGCTGGCAGCCATACGCATCTGTGCCTTGCGCATCTTGCTGACCGCCACCTTTTCCATGGCGCTGGTGATCTTCTGCGTGCTTTTGATGCTCGCAATCTTGCTGCGAATCTCTTTTGCGCCTGCCATTTGACACCTATCGGGTTAGCAGGCGGGAGCCTTGCGGCTCCCGCTGCGGCTTACCAGGATTGGGTGGCCTTGAACGACTCGATACCGGCCTTGATGCCTGCGTCGATTTCGTCGTTGAAGTCGCCCTTTACGTTGATCTTGTCCAGCAGAGCAGCATGCTCATGGTGGAAATAGGCAATCAACGCCTGCTCGAAGGCACCGACCTTGGCTACTTCGATGTCCTGCAGGTAGCCACGCTCGGCCGCGTACAGAGACACCGCCATGTCGGCAATGGACATCGGCGCGTACTGCTTCTGCTTCATCAGCTCGGTCACACGCTGACCATGCTCGAGCTGCTTGCGGGTCGCTTCGTCCAGGTCGGAGGCGAACTGAGCGAAAGCCGCCAGCTCACGGTACTGGGCCAGCGCGGTACGAATACCGCCGGACAGTTTCTTGATGATCTTGGTCTGCGCGGCGCCACCGACGCGGGACACTGAGATACCGGCGTTGACGGCCGGACGGATGCCCGCGTTGAACATCGACGATTCGAGGAAGATCTGACCGTCGGTGATGGAAATCACGTTGGTCGGAACGAACGCGGATACGTCACCAGCCTGGGTTTCGATGATCGGCAGAGCGGTCAGGGAACCGGTCTTACCGGTCACGGCGCCGTTGGTGAACTTCTCGACATACTCTTCGGAAACGCGCGAAGCACGCTCCAGCAGGCGGCTGTGGAGATAGAACACGTCGCCTGGGTAGGCTTCACGTCCCGGCGGACGACGCAGCAGCAGGGAAATCTGGCGATAGGCCACAGCCTGCTTGGACAGATCGTCATAAACGATCAGCGCGTCTTCACCGCGGTCACGGAAGTATTCACCCATGGTGCAGCCGGCGTACGGAGCCAGGAACTGCAGTGCAGCCGACTCGGAAGCCGAAGCGGCAACGATGATGGTGTTTTCCAGAGCGCCGTGCTGTTCCAGCTTGCGCACCACGTTGGCGATGGTCGACTGCTTCTGGCCGATCGCGACGTAGACGCATTTGATGCCGCTGTTGCGCTGGTTGATGATCGCGTCGATGGCCAGTGCGGTCTTACCGATCTGGCGGTCACCGATGATCAGCTCACGCTGACCACGGCCGACCGGGATCATGGCGTCGACCGACTTGTAGCCGGTCTGTACCGGCTGGTCGACCGACTTACGCCAGATCACGCCCGGGGCGACCTTTTCAACCGCGTCAGTTGCCTGCGCGTTGATCGGTCCCTTGCCGTCTACCGGGTTGCCCAGCGCATCGACGACACGACCCAGCAGTTCCGGACCGACCGGAACTTCCAGTACGCGACCGGTGCACTTGGCACTCATGCCTTCGGTCAGGCTCTGATAGCTGCCCAGTACCACGGCACCTACGGAGTCCTGCTCCAGGTTCAAGGCCATGCCGTAAACGCCGCCAGGGAACTCGATCATCTCCCCGTACATCACGTCGGCCAGGCCATAAATACGTACGATACCGTCGGAAACGCTGACGACGGTGCCTTCGTTACGCGCTTGAGCAGACACATCGGAACTACCGATGCGCTGCTTTATGATTTCACTAATCTCGGAAGGATTCAGTTGCTGCATGCCACGACCCTCAAATCAGGATTTCAACGATTCGGCCAACTGGCTCAGTTTGCCGCGGACCGAACCATCGACAACCACATCGCCGGCGCGGATAACAACGCCGCCGATCAGCGCAGGGTTCACGACCTGCTGGGGGTTGACGGTACGATCTAGCCGCTTCGACAAGGCGGCAGCCAAGGTTTGGAGTTGCGCAGGGGTCAGCTCGAAAGCTGTCTGCACTTCAACGTCGAGTGTCTTTTCGGCCTCTGCCTTGAGGTCTTCGAACAGCTCCCGAATCGTCGGCAACGCGTCGAGGCGATCGTTCTCGCCAAGCGTGGAGACGAAGTTGCGGAACGCTTCATCGATATCGCTACCGAACAGCTGAACCAGGGTCTTGACCTTGCTTTCGCTGGTCAGCCGTGGATTCTTCAGCAATTCGGCAACGTCAGGGACTTCAACGGCGACCGCAGCCAGGCTCAACATGCCCGACCAGGCATCGATCCGACCAGCTGTGCTGGCAAACTCGAAAGCGGCCTTCGCATAGGGCCGAGCAAGCGTCTGGGTATTGATCATCGCTTGCCTCGCTTAGAGTTGGGAGGCCAGTTTTTCGACCAGATCGTTGTGCGCCTTGGCGTCCACCTGGGACTCCAGGATTTTCTCCGCACCCATAACGGCCAATGCCGCTACCTGGTTGCGAAGTTGTTCCTTGGCGCGATTCACTTCCTGCTCGATTTCGGCGCGGGCCCCAGCGACCAGACGCTCGCCTTCGACGCGCGCTTGCTGCTTGGCTTCCTCAACGATCGCGTTGGCCTGCTTGTTAGCCTGCTCAAGGATCTGGGCAGCTTGCCCCTTGGTCTCACGGAGCGTGTTGGAAACCTTTTCCTGAGCCAATTTTAGGTCTTGCTGCGCACGGCCTGCGGCGTCCAGCCCTTCAGCGATTTTCTTCTGGCGTTCCTGCATGGCCTTGGTGATAGGCGGCCATACGTACTTCATGCAAAACCAGACGAAAATAGCGAAGGCGAACGTTTGACCGAACAGCGTCAAGTTAATGTTCACAGCGATATACCTCGTGCTATCTCGTTCGACGCGGTTGTCAATTCCACGGCAACGGGGCTCGCCGCGCGAACCCCATCAGGAACCGGAAAAGTCTTAGGCAGCGACAACGAAGATGAGGTACATCGCGATACCAACACCGATCATCGGTACGGCGTCGAGCAGACCAGCCATGAGGAAGGTCTTGGTTTGCAGCTGAGGAGCCAGCTCGGGTTGACGAGCAGTGGATTCCAGCAGCTTGCCGCCCAGAAGGGCGAAGCCGATGCCGGTGCCCAGGGCACCCAGACCGATCATGATGGAGGCGGCGATGTAGACGAGTTCCATGTAAAGCTCCTGAAGCTAAGGGTTAAGGTTTTCTTGGGTAAAACGAAACTGTGTATTCGAACCGATTCAGCGGTTACGGCGTGAGTTCGGCATGACTGTGATCTTCATGCGCAGAGCTCAGGTACACCACGGTCAGAACCATGAAAATGAACGCCTGCAGCGGGATCACCAGGATATGGAAGATCGCCCAGGGTACATTCAGGGTCCACTGCACGTAGAACGGCAGCAGCGCGATGAGAATGAACACCACCTCACCGGCATACATGTTGCCGAACAGACGCAGAGCCAGGCTCAGCGGCTTGGTCAGCAGACCGAGGATTTCGAGGAACAGGTTGAACGGCACCAGCGACCAGTGGTTGAACGGCGTGAACGCCAGTTCCTTGGTGAAGCCGCCGAAGCCTTTGATCTTGAAGCTGTAGAACAGGATCAGGACGAACACGCCGAGCGACAGACCAAAGGTACCGTTCGGGTCGGCCGTCGGGACGATCTTGAAATAAGGGACTCCCATCGCGTGGGCCAGGCCAGGGATGTAATCGACCGGGATCCACTTCAGGCTGTTCATGAGGAACACCCAGACGAAGATGGTCAGCGCCAACGGAGCGATCAAGGCGTTACGACCGTGGAAGGTGTCCTTGACCACGCCTTCGACGAATTCGACGCACATCTCGACGAAGTTCTGCAGACGGCCTGGGGTGCCGGCGGTTGCGCCCTTGGCTGCCATGCGGAACACCAGAACGAAGATCAGGCCCATGAACACGGACCAGCCAAGCGTGTCGATGTGGAACGCCATAAAGCCCATGTCGCGCGCTTCGAGTCCGCTCTGGGCAATGGTCCAGGTCGCCTGGTCGATTACCGAGCCGTCGGCACGAACGTAACCTTCAGGGAGTTTTCCGTAAGTCAGATTCTGCAGGTGATGCTGGATGTATTCCGCCGGGGTACTCGCCATAAACGCCTCAGTGCTCAATGCTTCGGATTATTTTTCATCAGTAGGAGGGCGCTCGCTCCGGCGCCCAAAACCAGCAGGTAACCGACGAACAAAGCAGCCGGTTGAAGCGGTTTCACTCCCACAAACACCAGCGCAAACAGCGCTGCTGCAAGAATCTGTTTACCCATCTCACCAGCCCAGAGGGACTGGACAATTGCCTTGGCCGAACGTGCGCCGAAATAGCGAAACGCCTTGAATGCGAAATACACATTGGCTGATAACGCGATCAGACCACCCAGTAGCCCGGAGTAGCCGGCGACCAAGCCAAAAAGCAGTCCACATACAATGGCCATGATCAACGCAACGACGGCTTGTACAACAAGAACCCGTGCAACCGGAAGCCGATGGAGAGGTGTTTTATTGCGAATATTCACCGAGGATCCATCGTTATTGCGGTAGGCAGTGTTCAATGACCGCAGTCAAAAAAGCGCCGCGAGTATAGGAGCAGCACACCCGGCGTTCAACCTTCAGGTAGTAATTTCCGACTGCCACTACATTTATTTTGTATCAACGAATGTGCGCGAGCACACCCTGCAGTTCATCGAGCGAACTGTAACGAATCACCAACTGCCCCTTACCCTTCTCGCCGTGCTTGATCTGCACTGGCGAGCCCAGTCGCTCGGCCAATCGCTGCTCTAGGCGAGCAATGTCCGGATCGCTCTTTGGCACGGGTTTTTCATCTTCCTTCTTGCTTAACCACTGACGAACCAGTGCTTCGGTCTGACGGACAGTGAGCCCTCTTGCGACAACATGACGCGCACCCTCGACCTGCTGTTCAGCAGGCAATCCCAACAATGCCCGGGCGTGCCCCATCTCCAGATCGCCATGAGACAGTAGCGTCTTTATCTCATCCGGCAAGGCAATCAGACGCAACAGGTTGCTGACGGTCACACGCGACTTGCCCACAGCGTCGGCGACCTGTTGCTGGGTCAGCTGAAATTCCTGCTGCAGGCGTTGCAGTGCTACCGCTTCCTCGATCGGATTGAGATCCTCACGCTGAATATTTTCGATTAGCGCCATGGCAATCGCCGCTTCATCGGAAACGTCGCGAACCAATGCCGGTATTTTTTCCAGACCCGCCTGCTGGCTGGCACGCCAGCGACGCTCACCGGCAATGATCTCGTAACGGCCCGAGCCGATCGAGCGAACAACGATCGGCTGCATCACGCCCTGGGTGCGAATCGAATGCGCCAGTTCGTCGAGGGTCACCGGGTCGATGTCGCGCCGCGGCTGGTACTTGCCGCGCTGAATCACGTCGAGTGGCAACTGCTGGAGTTCGAGCACGTCGCCCTGCGCAGCGTCCTCTTGTACCGCCGTCACGTTGGCGCCGCCGAGCAGGGCATCCAGTCCGCGTCCTAGGCCTCGTTTTTTGGTCGCCATGAAAAATTCCTTATGCGGTTACGCTGCGAGCGGCTCGGCGCTGACGACGCGACAATTCGCCAGCCAATGCCAGATAGGCCAAGGCGCCCTTGGATTGCTTGTCATAGACCAACGCCGGCATGCCATGACTGGGTGCTTCGGCCAACCGCACATTGCGCGGAATAACCGTGTCGTAGAGTTTTTCGCCAAAATGCGTCTTGAGCTGTTCGGTGACGTCGTTGGTCAGGCTGCTGCGCGGATCGTACATGGTGCGCAACAAGCCCTCGATCTTCAGTGATGGGTTAAGGGCTTGG
>DPSI01000046.1:1037-5461 GCA_003527165.1 Pseudomonas sp. | reverse complement strand
CGTGATGGGTTAAGGGCTTGGCCGATGCGCTGAATCGAATTGACCAGATCGGTCAGCCCTTCGAGGGCGTAGTACTCGCATTGCATCGGGATGATCACGCCATCCGCAGCCGTCAGGGCGTTGATCGTCAGCATGGACAACGAAGGCGGACAGTCGATGAGAATGTAATCGTAGTTCTCGCGTACCGGTGCCAGGGCCTCGCGCAGGCGATGCTCTTTGGTCGGTAACTTGAGCAGGGCAACTTCGGCGGCAGTCAGGTCGCGGTTGGCCGGCAACAACTGATAGCCGCCATGCTCGGAAAACTGCATCGCATCGACCAGGCTGCATTCGCCGATCAGCACGTCGTAGATCGAATATTCCAGGCTTAACTTATCCACACCGCTGCCGGTCGTGGCGTTGCCCTGTGGATCGAGGTCGATGAGCAGCACGCGGCGGCGCGTTGCGACAAGCGAAGCGGCGAGATTGATGCAGGTGGTGGTCTTGGCGACACCGCCCTTCTGGTTGGCGATGGCAAATACTTTAGCCATGGTCAGTGTCTGTCCGGAGTCATGAAGTGCGGCGCAGTATCAACAGATGGCGTTGCCCTTGGCAACCGGGAACCTTTAGAACCAGGCAGTGTTCCAGCTGGAAGTCCGCCGGCAGCGCCTGCAGCTCGTCATCAGGCTGTACGCCTTTCATGGCCAGCCAGCGTGTATCGAGATCACCCAGATGGCGCGTCCAGTTGGTGAAATCGTCCAGCGAGCTGAACGCCCTGGATGTGATGCCGTTAAAGGCCTGCTCTGGTCTGAACTGCTCGACGCGGCTGTGGACAACGTCCAAATTGGGGAGTTTCAGCTCAAGTTTGACCTGGGTCAGAAAGCGGGTTTTCTTACCGTTCGAGTCGAGCAGCGTGAAGCTCCGCTCGGGAAACAGGATGGCCAGGGGAATTCCGGGCATACCGCCGCCGCTGCCCACGTCGAGCCAGCGTGAACCGCCCTGCCGCACATACGGAGCGACACTGAGGCTGTCGAGCAGATGACGCGAAACCATTTCCGCAGGATCACGTACAGCGGTCAGGTTGTAGGCCTTGTTCCACTTGTTCAGCAACGCCAGATAGGCGAGCAGCAATTCCTGCTGGGTGTCGTTCAGAACAACATCCAGCAACATTGCTCCCTGCTTGAGCTCCTCGGCGTGGGGGGCGTATTCGATTCCCATCAAGCGCTTTGCTCCAACTTCTGCCCGGCGCTGCGCTTTTTCAGATGAATCATCAGAAGTGACACGGCCGCGGGGGTGACGCCCGGAATCCGTGACGCTTGGCCGAGGGTCTCGGGGCGAGCCAGGGACAGCTTGTGCTGGATTTCCTTGGATAACCCTGCGATCGCCGAATAATCCAGATCCGCCGGCAGCGCGACATTCTCGCTGGCACGCAGGCGGGCGATCTCCTCTTGCTGACGATCGATATAGCCAGCGTACTTGGTCTTGATCTCGACTTGCTCGGCGACCTGTGGATCCTCCACACCCGCACCGGTGAGCTGAATCAGACTGCGGTAGTCGATTTCCGGCCGTGCGAGCAGGTTCAGCAAGCTGTACTCGTGGGTCAAAGGCGTTCCGAAACGTTCGGCGATGGCGTCGCCTTGCGGCGTTGCGGGACGTACCCAGGTACTCTTCAGGCGCTGTTCTTCCTGAACGATGCTTTCGCGCTTGTGCTCGAAGGCTGCCCAGCGAACATCGTCCACCAGCCCCAGTTCGCGGCCTTTTTCGGTCAGCCGCAGGTCGGCGTTGTCCTCTCGGAGTATCAATCGATACTCGGCGCGAGAGGTGAACATGCGATACGGCTCCTGGGTTCCCAGCGTGATCAGATCGTCAACGAGCACGCCAAGGTAGGCTTCGTCACGACGCGGGCACCAGCTGTCCTTGCCCTGCGCACGCAACGCCGCATTGGTACCGGCCAACAGCCCCTGCGCACCAGCCTCTTCGTAGCCAGTAGTGCCATTGATCTGCCCGGCAAAGAACAGCCCACCGATGACCTTGGTTTCCAGGCTGTATTTAAGATCACGGGGATCGAAATAGTCGTACTCGATGGCATAACCGGGTCGGACGATATGGGCCTGCTCCATGCCACGGATGCTCTGCACGATCTGCAGCTGCACATCGAACGGCAACGACGTGGAAATACCGTTGGGATAGAGCTCATGGGTGGTCAGGCCCTCGGGTTCTATGAAGACCTGATGGCTGTCCTTGTCGGCGAAACGATGGATCTTGTCCTCGATCGACGGGCAGTACCGCGGACCGACGCCTTCGATGACACCGGAGTACATCGGTGATCGATCCAGGTTGGCCGCGATGATTTCGTGGGTTCGCGCGTTGGTATGGGTGATCCAGCAGCTGACCTGCTTCGGATGCTGCGCGGCAATCCCCAGAAACGACATCGGCGGAATGGGGGTGTCGCCAGGCTGCTCGGTCATCACCGAAAAATCGACGCTTCGCCCATCGATGCGTGGCGGCGTCCCCGTCTTCAGACGGCCGACGCGAAGCGGCAAATCGCGCAGGCGCCTCGCCAAAGCAATGGAAGGCGGATCGCCCGCGCGACCGCCCGAGTAGTTCTGCAAACCGATGTGGATAAGTCCACCAAGGAAGGTTCCGGTTGTGAGTACAACGGAGTCGGCAAAGAAGCGCAGGCCCATCTGGGTCACTACTCCCATCACCTGATCGGCCTCCACAATCAGGTCGTCGGCCGCTTGCTGGAATATCCACAGGTTCGGCTGGTTTTCAAGAACCTCGCGAACAGCCGCTTTGTACAGAACCCGATCTGCTTGTGCACGGGTTGCCCGCACGGCGGGGCCCTTGCGGCTGTTGAGCACGCGGAACTGGATGCCGCTCCGGTCCGTGGCAGTTGCCATGACACCGCCGAGCGCATCGATTTCCTTGACCAGGTGGCTTTTGCCGATGCCACCGATGGCGGGATTGCAGCTCATCTGCCCAAGCGTTTCCACGTTGTGGGTGAGCAGCAAGGTTTTCACGCCGATTCGAGCGGCTGCCAGCGCAGCTTCGGTACCGGCATGGCCACCGCCGATAACGATGACCTCAAAACGGGAAGGGAAATCCACCACGCACCTCGTGCCTGTTCAGTTGAGTCTGGGAAAGCGCGCAAGTATAGGGATTCGGCGACCGTGAAAGAAGGGCTTTGAACAAAAAATGACCAACAGCTTTTTCGTCTCGGATACGATGGATAAGAAATAAAAAGAAGAAAAATGATTTAAAGCTTATTTTTATGTTTATAAATGGCTAGCGAATATCTGTGGACAGATCCTTGTAGCCCTTGCACTACTAGGCGTCTAACGAAATGAAACCCTGTGCCCTCCCGCCCTACAAGCCGTGTATTCCCCGTGAGCAGCCTGTGCATGGATTGCCTGTTTATCCACAGCCGTCGTCAAACCTCAATTCTTCAACGGGTTATAGACCGAGCTCAACCAGGGTTTTCCACAGGGCTCAGGACCACCGAAAGGTCCTGAATTGGCCGGCGATGCGCTGGAGAAGGAAGGCTGAAGCGCTGGCGCTCACAGAAGGGGGCAGGTCTTGCCTGACGAGAAGGGCAGGAGAAACACCATGGCCAGCCACAAGGAAGCCGATCCGAAGCACATCGGATCAGAACGAAGGCTGGCCGGAAATGGACCGCTTTAGGACCATCTATCCCGCCCCGGCGACCCGCACAGTCGCAGCCGCGGAATTAAGAGTCCAGGCTATTTGCCAATGCAGAAGCTGGAGAAGATGCGGCCGAGCAGGTCGTCGGAGCTAAACGCTCCGGTTATTTCTCCCAACGCTTGCTGCGCTTGTCGCAGGTCTTCGGCGAGCAGCTCCCCCGCTCCGGCCAGCGTCAACTGAGCGTGGCCGTGATCCAGGTGTTCCGCTGCCTGACGCAACGCATCCAGATGCCTGCGCCGCGCGCTGAAGCTGCTCTCCGCCGTCTGGTCGTAACCCATGCAGTGTTTTAGATGCTCGCGAAGCATCTCAAGGCCCTCACCGGAGCGAGCCGATAGGCTGAGGGTCGTATGGCCGTCGGGGTCGACCGAGAGCGTGGCGCCCTCGCCAGTAAGGTCCGCCTTGTTGCGAATGACCGTGGTTTTCGCCGGGTCCGGCCTGGTCAGAAGCAAGTCCGGCCATTTGGACGCCTCGCGCTGGCCAGCCGCTGCGCTGGCATCAATTACCAGCAGGATTCGATCAGCTTCCTCGATGGCCTTGATCGCCCGCTCCACACCGATTCGCTCCACCTGGTCCTCGGTAGCACGCAAGCCCGCGGTATCGATGACATGCAGCGGCATGCCGTCGATCTGAATATGCTCACGCAGCACGTCGCGTGTGGTGCCGGCGACATCGGTCACGATCGCCGCCTCTCGCCCTGCCAGTGCATTGAGCAAACTGGACTTGCCGGCATTGGGACGGCCGGC
>DPSI01000046.1:0-912 GCA_003527165.1 Pseudomonas sp. | reverse complement strand
GTCGCGCAGCAGCGCGCCCTGGCCGGCTTCTCGGAGAACTGTGGATAACTCGGCACGGAGATTCTCCAGCATCGCCAGAACGCGGCCGTCGGCTAGGAAATCGATTTCCTCCTCGGGAAAGTCAATTGCCGCTTCGACGTAGATGCGAAGCTGAACCAGGCTCTCGGTCAGTCGATGAACCCGGCGAGAAAAATTGCCCTGTAACGAGCGCACCGCATTGCGCGCAGCCTGGGCCGAACTGGCCTCGATGAGGTCGGCGATCGCTTCGGCCTGAGCCAGATCGAGCTTGTCGTTGAGAAAAGACCGTTCGCTGAACTCGCCGGGGCGGGCGAGACGAACGCCGAGCTCCACACACCGTTGCAGCAGCATGTCCATGACGACAGGGCCCCCGTGCCCCTGGAGCTCCAGCACGTCTTCGCCCGTAAATGAATGCGGTCCCGGAAAGAACAGCATCAATCCTTCATCGATGACTTCGCCGTCATCGGCATGGAAAGGGCCGTAGTGAGCATGACGCGCGACCGGCTCTCTACCGCTGAGGATGATGGCCACGGCTTTGGCGCGGGGGCCCGACACACGCACTACACCGATCCCACCTCTTCCTGGAGCGGTGGCGACAGCGGCAATGGTTTCGCGATCTTGGCTCATCCGTCTCTCCCGGGTATCGACAATGCAAAACGCCCCAATCAAGGGGCGTTCTGTTTACTTCAATGGACTCAGGTCGCGGCAGCGGCCTGTCCGGTGATCTTGCGCGTAATGTACCACTGCTGAGCGATGGACAGGACGTTGTTGACCACCCAGTACAGGACCAGACCGGCTGGGAACCAGAGGAAGAAGAAAGTGAAGATGACAGGAAGCAGCTTCATCACTTTGGCTTGCATCGGATCCGGAGGCGTGGGGTTCAGCTGCTGCTGG
>DPSI01000047.1:2488-2797 GCA_003527165.1 Pseudomonas sp. | reverse complement strand
CAAGCCGGTGCTCGGCGGCGCCACGCTGATCATGTTCGGCACGGTGGCTATCGCCGGGATCAAAATCCTCGCCGAAGCAGGCCTGAATCGCCGCAACATGCTTATCGTCGCCATCTCGCTGGGGCTGGGGCTGGGTGTGGCCGCCGTGCCGGATGTGCTGAGCAACCTGCCCGATGTGCTGAAGAACATCTTTGGCTCGCCAATCACCATCGGCGCCTTCAGCGCAATCCTGCTCAACCTGTTCCTGCCGCGCGAACCGGGCGAGCTGGACGACTACGACCCCGACAACCTGATCGAGGATTCGGTCGG
>DPSI01000047.1:1958-2338 GCA_003527165.1 Pseudomonas sp. | reverse complement strand
CCTGATCGAGGATTCGGTCGGTACCAATACCCTGGCGGTCAACATCCCGGACTATTCCAAGGTTGCACCGAAGGCGACCAGCGATGACCCCTCAGTACACCTGACACCGACGGGCTGATCGGTCCTCTGCGCCTGGGCACAACGCTATCCAGGCGCATCACCCCATCATCAAAACAACAAAACCAAAGGGTATAGACATGAAGTTCAAGCTCGCTCCATTTTCACTGGCGCTGGCCGGCAGCCTACTCGCTGCGCCAGCCTTCGCCGACGGCATGCTGCACTGGCAGAACAATAGCCTGACCTATCTCTATGGTCAGAATTTCAAGGTCGATGATGGTGAGATCCAGCAGACCGTCACTTTCGAACATGCCAGCGGCTGG
>DPSI01000047.1:0-1790 GCA_003527165.1 Pseudomonas sp. | reverse complement strand
ACCTTCGAACATGCCAGCGGCTGGACCTGGGGCGACATGTTCCTGTTCGTCGACAATAAGTGGTACAACGGCCTCTCCGGCGGCGAGGGCCATACCTACTACGGCGAATTCAGCCCACGCCTGTCGCTGGGCAAACTCAGCGGTAGGGACATGAGTTTCGGCCCGATCAAGGACGTATTGCTGTCGGCAACCTACGAGCGCGGCGAAAGCCAGGCCGACGGTACCCCCAACCAGAACTACCTGCTAGGCCCAGCCGTAGACCTCGATGTGCCCGGCTTTGATCGCCTGGCCATCAACGTCTACTACCGCAAGCCCGATGGCACCACCGGCAAGCCGTCCGGCCAATGGCAGGTCACGCCCACATGGGCCATGACCATTCCAGTCGGCAAGTCGGACATCCTCTTCGACGGTTATATCGACTGGGTGGTCAACGATGCTGGCTCCGAGCGCCGCAGTGATTTCCTCTCGAAGAACCTGCACATCAACCCGCAGATCAAATACGACCTGGGCAAGGCGCTGAACGGCGAGCCGGGCAAGCTCTATGTCGGCATCGAGTATGACTACTGGTCCGACAAGTACGGCATCGAGGATGGTGGCTTCGTCAGCGATCTGGTCGGTGGCACCAACCAGAACACCGCCAGCTTGCTGGTAAAAGCGCACTTCTGACAGAGCGCCGATGACGAAAAGGCAGCCCTCGGGCTGCCTTTTTTGCACACGATGTCCGCCCTGAAAACCTGGTCACGTATGGATGACGGTAAAACCGCCTTGTTTGAAGGGCTCATGACCAAAGAGATTTTGATGAGACTCCTAAGAGCCTAGCGAGCTCAAAAGGACCGGTCCGTAGCTCAGGCAGCTACGGCGCTGTTCGACCAGAGACCAACACAACAAGGATCGACGCGCCAGCCCTGCGCCTAAAGCGCTACACAATATGAAGTCTCTGCGCGCCGACGCTCGCTGAGCCAGGCGCGCAGTACCGATCACAGCTTGAAGCTGCTCATCTGGCGGCTCAAGTCATCGGCCAGGCGGCTCAGCGCTTGGCAGTCCTCGCGACAGCCCTGTACATCGCTGGCCGTCGCCTGCGCGAGGTCGGCGATGCCCTGGACGTTGTGGGTGATCTCTTCAGTGACGCTGCTCTGCTCTTCGGTCGCTGCGGCAACCTGGGCATTCATGTCGCTGATTGCTTCGACCTGCTGAGTGATGGCGCCCAGTGACTGGCCGGTACGCTGGCTGGCCTGCACACCCGTGCCGGTGGCCGCCTGCCCGGCACGCATCGAGCTCACGGCGTTTTCCGCGCCGCTCTTGAGTCCTTGAATCATCTGCTGGATCTCGTCGGTCGACGCCTGAGTGCGGCTGGCGAGAGTTCTCACCTCATCGGCGACAACCGCGAAGCCCCGCCCCATCTCTCCGGCACGCGCCGCTTCGATGGCTGCGTTCAGGGCGAGCAGGTTGGTCTGCTCGGAGATGCTGCGGATCACCGCCAGCACCTTGTCGATCGACGCCACCTGCTGCGCGAGGTCGGTAACGGACTCGGCAGCGTGGCCGATCTCACCGGACATTTTCTCGATATGCGCGATGGAATCACCCACCACCTTACCTGCCTTCAGCGCCTCATCGCGCGCGTCCTCAGAGGCCTGCGCGGCGCTGCTGGCATTACGGGCAATTTCCTGCACCGTCAGGCCCATCTCGTGCACCGCCGTGGCGACCATGTCCGTCATCTCGTGCTGGCGCCCGGCCCGGGTGGCGGTGTTATCGACCACTTCCGCTACCTGCCCCACCGCGGTGCGCAACTG
>DPSI01000445.1 GCA_003527165.1 Pseudomonas sp. | reverse complement strand
GCACCAGTATGGTCTCGAATATGCTCTCCCAGGAAGTCGCCAGGCGTCGGTTTTTCCTCTGGCAGAGTCGTGGTGAGATGGGGCGATGCACCTTGGACCCACTCAAGAGGGAGTTTTGACAGAGGTGGATGATCTACAGGGCAACGTCGCTCCCGTATCACGTTACCCAGTGCAACGAAGGTCGTGCGGCGCCCGTTCACCCTTTATTCCGTACTAATGCAGTCCACCGTCAGCTATAAAAACGGACGAAACTTTCTACCGGCACACGCTCACTGGCCAACCTGTTCTCGACTTTGCTGAAGTCCGCATATCCAAGGCTCATGGCGCACACCAAAACTTCCTCATCCGGTAATTTTAGCCGCTCGGTCACTACCCTGTGGTAACGGTTGAAGGCAGCCTGTGGGCATGTGTCGAGGTCGAACGTTCGGGCCAGGAGCATTATGTTCTGCAGAAACATACCGAAATCAAGCCATGAGCCCCGTTCCATACTGCGATCGGTTGTGAAGAAGATACCTACCGGTGCATCGAAAAATTCGAAGTTGCGCTCATGTTGTGCCTTCATGGCTACCTTATCTTCTCGCGCTATTCCTAATAACGAATAAAGCCCCCAGCCCAATTCGCGACGGCGTTCGATGAACGGCGACTTCCAGGTCTTTGGGTAATATGCGAACTCCTCGCAGTGCAGCGCGTTCTGCTCGGGGTCGCTGGCGATGTCAAGGATCCTGCGGGACAGTGAAGTCTTTGCCTCCCCTGTCAATACATGCGCTTTCCAAGGTTGAATATTGCTTCCCGAGGGCGCGCGCGACGACTGAGCTAGTATCGTTTCTACGACCTCACGTTCAACCGGGTTGGGCAAAAAGGCCCTCGCCGAGCGGCGCGTCCTTATAGCTTCCACCACGCTCATCGGTAATTGATGCATAGCTCCTCCTGATCCAAACTAAGCATTGCGCAAGACCTAGAACTAGCAATCTCATGTTCTATAACGCAACTTAAATCGATTCCGTCGTGCTGAGCGCATAGCTCCACTCGCCATTAGTTTTTGGCGCGACTGTCTTCGTAGCCAGGGGTTGGTAGTGTCGCCCGCATAGACGTTTTCCCGTTCTGTAACCGCCTTCAATTAGTGTTGGTAGCCTCGTTTATTAAGGCTGCTTGGGGCATAGCAGGGTGTGGTACCGGAACCGTATCAGCCTTTCGCCCGAAAAAGGCGCACTCAATGCTATAGCGCTTCGTCGGAGCACCGCGCATCCCTGCACCGGATGCTTACCGCTAAGGCATCCAGGCTCTACAGACTCTTGGCTGTTGTCGCGCTGCGCGAAAGCGAAACAGGTAAAGTCCTGTCGTATCGGCAGGACGTCGTGAACCTGTTTGTCAATTAGCGGAACTGACGGAATACGATAGGGATGATGCGAATCGCATCACTTGCGTAGCGCTTCGCCAGGCGACGCGGTTCCATGCATATACGGTGCAGCCATTCCAGCGACATTCGCTGCATCCATTTAGGTGCGCGCTTAACCTTGCCGGACAAGAAATTAATTGATGCACCTACGCACAGCCCGACGCCCTGTGCTCTTCCGTCTGCATGGATCAATCGACCTAGAATCTCCTGACGCGGGCAGCCTACGGCAAGAACGACAAGTTGAGCTGGATGATCGACAACGAAATCTAGACACGCTTGAATTTCTGCCGGGCGATCAATGAATCCCATTGGCGGGTTGTGATGAAAGAACGCCACATTTGGGTATAACTGGCGCATCGTTCTTATCTCGGAAGCATCACTACCCATAATGGTCACCCGCCATTTCTTCGCCTCAGCGATGCTCATGAGCTCCTCGGTCAGATTGCTGCCGGGGATAACCTCGCGGACATGGATGTGCATGACCTTCAGCAAGCCTTTCAAGACTTGACTGTCACAAACCCTATGGCTTGCGCTGGCATAGGCGCGGCGCAATTCATTGTCATCTTCGAGTCGGACCACATGGTTAATGTTCGGCGTGACGATATAGCTGAACGAGCTGTCGCTCGCCTTGATGATATGCGAGATAAGTTCATCATTTGAACCATTGTAGAAATCGATATCGAACCCCTTGAGAGTGCTTTTTCTTGAGCAGCGCGACGATCCTTCGTCTGTAAGAGATTCATAGCGGTGCGGGTGCTTTTGCAAAAGGCTATCTCCTGGATCGGCGCGTGGCACTGTATTGCACGCGCGCAGGTGCGTCTTAAGCCAGGGCCGGCATTGTTGCTCCTGTTTCTATCGTTGCTCTTAAACTGAACCCAGCCGGATGAAGAGGTTCGAGCGAGGTGCTGAGAGGTTGTTGCAGCTGCTCGGCACCTTCTACCATCACATTTTTAGCGCTATGGCGTTGTTGGTGCCCGGCTGGCGATCGTGGGCGTTCGGCAGTCCAAACAGCCGAGAGCAGCGCTGAGACGGCCAGTGCAGCAAGATGAGTGGGCGTTACGTCAACGGTGGTGCAGTGCTGCTGGAGTGTCACCTTCGCCGGGGAGCGGATCGGTGTTGACGAATGGCTGGCGATAACGGTCGTCGTATCTGCTGTCGTGCCGATCAACTTGCCCCAATGACGTAGACGGCTGCCTCCGCGGGCGCGCAGCCGGTTTGAATCGGGAAATTCGCCGCTGGCCCGCTGCGGTTGTATGATGAGTTACGCTTTGCCAAGATCAGAACCCTTCGGTTAGGGGTCATAAGCCATTGAATGGCGCAGGCGCTTGCTTCTTGCCCGGGCCAGACCCTCGCGATCCGGCACGCCATCTTCAATCCGCGTATTCATCACATCGACAGGCGAACCGATGCCCGCTGCGAAAACACCTGCCTCCAAAGACACCTTCTTCATACTTTCGCTGGTGGTCTTCAATTTCATCTCATTCATCTCCATCGGTATTCCGCTGGCCTCACTACCAGGTTATATCCATGAAAACCTTGGTTTCAGCACCGCCATCGCGGGCATTGTCATCGGTGCGCAATATCTGACCACCTTGCTCTGCCGCCCCCTTGCCGGACGGCTGGCAGATGAGCGCGGCGCAAAAAAAACCGTACTGATCGGCATGGCGTCCGGTCTGATCAGCGGCCTGCTGCTGTTGATTTCCGCGTTGCTTGAATCCTGGCCGATCGCGAGTATCGGTGTGATGGTGACGAGTCGGTTAGTCCTTGGCTTCGTACAAAGCCTTATCGGCATTTCCGCGATCACCTGGGGCATTAGCCGCCTGGGATCGGAAAGCACCGCGCGGATGATTTCCTGGAACGGCGTCGCGGCTTATGGCGGAGTCGGTATCGGCGCGCCGCTGGGCGTGATCCTGGCCCAATCGCTGGGGTTGTGGAGCCTGGGGGTGGTGACCATGCTGCTGGCTGCGACCGGATTGGCGTTGGCCTGGCGCCGAGGTGACGCACCGCTTAACCCCGGCGAGCGCCTGCCGTTCCGTAAAGTGCTGTGGAAAGTCGCTCCGCCTGGCCTCAGTCTGGCGCTGGCGACCGTAGGTTACGGGACGCTGACCGCATTTATCGCGCTGTACTACAGCGCACGCGGTTGGGAAGGCGCTGCCTGGTGCCTGACGGCGTTCGCCTTCGCCTTCATAGGGACACGACTGGTATTCCCCAACCTCATCAATCGGGTGGGTGGCTATTCAGTTGCCGTGGCCTGCCTGGTAGTGGAAATCCTCGGTCTGATAATGCTCTGGCTTGCCGACACGCCTGGCGTGGCGCTGGCCGGATCGGCCCTGACCGGGTGCGGGCTGGCGTTGCTGTATCCGGCGCTGGGCGTGGGCGTGGTATCGCGCGTCGGGGTCGTCAATCGCAGTTCGGGACTCAGCGTGTTCGCTATGTTCTTCGATCTGGCGCTGGGGCTGTCCGGGGCGATCATGGGCGCGCTGGCTGTCTACATCGGTATGCAGAACATATTCCTCGCTGCGGCACTGATGGCAGTTGCCGGCTTGGCGATCGTCTGGCTGCTGCTAATGCAGATGCGCAGGGCAGGTGACTAGGGGGGCCTTCATGGCTCGATAACTGGTGTCGTCGATTCATCGCTGGTGCCAGCGATCTGCCCCAAGGCAACGGCACCGAGGTCAGCCTGCAGCTTGCTCAGGTAATGCAGGAAATTCACGCTGTCATCGAAGCTGAAGCCCTTCAGCCCCTGCTGATAGAACTCAATGATGCGCTCCTGCAGCGCGTCCCAATAGGTTCGGCCTGGTGCGGTCAGCCTGACCAACCGTGCACGACCGTCGTCTGGGTGCGGCACGCGCTGCACATGATGATCGCGCTCCATGCGCTTGAGCACGCCGTCCAGGCTCTGGCGGCTGACTACCAGGTACTCAGTGAGCTGATTGAACGAAATCCCATCCTCGTAACCTGGCCGCGACAGTGCGCCCAGTACGGCCCATTGCACGGTGCTGATGCCCATCTCTTTTTGAACTTGTCGCTGCAACACGTTACCGGTTTGAAACAACCGGAAGAAAAGCCGGTTGGGAATGCTCTTGGTTTCAATCGCGGTCATTTCGGTTCCTTGCGACGCCGTGAAAGTATGCGGCGATCTCCGCTACTGGGCAGGGTGAATGGGCATGTCTAATGAAGTAGGCATTCACGAGCAATGATATTTTTCATGATCTGCGCCGTGCCGTCACCAATCTGCAACCCGAGAACGTCGCGCATGCGCTGAGCGAAGGGCAAATCCTCGCCCCATCCGGTATGACCGTGGGCGAGCATGCACTGTTTGACCACGTCGAATGCCAGTTTCGGTGCCCACCATTTGTTCATCGCCGCTTCGGCATTGTGCCGCTGGCCGCAATCCTTCAGCCACAGCGCGTAGAAGCACTGTAGGCGAGCGGCCTGCACGTAGGTCTGGTATTCGGCGAGAGGGTGAGTCAGCCCCTGGAATGCTGCCAGCTGCTGGCCGAACGCCTGACGTTCGGTGAGCCACTGCCAGGTCTCGTCCAGCGATTGCTGGGCCACCGCCAGGCATTGCAGGCCAATCAACGCGCGGCTGTAGTCGAAACCCTGCATGACCTGCTTGAAGCCTTGGCCCTCATCACCGAGCCGATGGCTGGCGGGCACCTCGACGTTATCGAAGAAGATCGAGCCACGCCCGATGGCGCGCTGGCCGGCGTCCTCGAAGCGCGTGGTGCTGATGCCGGGCAGGTTCATCGGGACAAGAAAGGCGCTGATGCCGTTGGCGCGTGATTCCTGGGTGCCGGTGCGGGCGAATACGACCGCGACGTCCGCCTGATCGGCCATCGAGATGGAGGTCTTCTCGCCGTTTAGGATGTAGGTGTCGCCCTGGGTTTCGGCTTTCATGCGCAGGCTTGCCGCGTCGGAGCCTCCGCTGGGCTCGGTCAGCGCTATACAGAC
>DPSI01000328.1:1156-4093 GCA_003527165.1 Pseudomonas sp. | reverse complement strand
AGAACGGCACCCTGAATGGCAGCCCCCATGGCGACGGCTTCGTCCGGGTTAACGTCCTTGCGCGCTTCCTTGCCGAAGAACTCGGCAACCTTCTGCTGGACCAGCGGCATACGGGTCTGACCACCGACCAGGATGACGTCGTCGATCTTGGAGACATCGATACCGGCGTCCTTCATCGCCATCCGGCAAGGCTCGATGGTGCGCTGCACCAGGTCCTCGACCAGCGCTTCCAGCTTGGCACGGGAAATCTTCACGTTCAGGTGCTTGGGACCGGTCGAGTCTGCGGTGATGTACGGCAGGTTGACGTCGGTCTGCTGGCTGGAGGAAAGCTCGATTTTGGCCTTCTCGGCGGCTTCCTTCAGGCGCTGCATCGCCAGCGGGTCGCCCTTGAGGTTCATGCCAGTTTCTTTCTTGAACTCGTCGACGAGATAGTCGATCAGGCGAATGTCGAAGTCCTCACCACCGAGGAAAGTATCACCGTTAGTGGCCAACACTTCGAACTGGTGCTCGCCATCGACTTCGGCGATTTCGATCACCGACACGTCGAAGGTACCGCCACCCAGGTCATAAACGATCACGGTGTGGTCGCCCTTGGCCTTGTCCATGCCATAGGCCAGCGCAGCCGCAGTCGGCTCGTTGATGATGCGTTTGACGTCCAGACCGGCGATGCGACCGGCATCCTTGGTCGCCTGGCGCTGGCTGTCGTTGAAGTACGCCGGAACAGTAATCACCGCTTCGGTAACCGGCTCGCCGAGGTAGTCTTCGGCGGTTTTCTTCATCTTTTTCAGAATCTCGGCGGAGATCTGCGGCGGCGCCATTTTCTGGCCGCTCACCTCAACCCAGGCGTCATTGTTGTCCGCCTTGACGATCTTGTAAGGGACCATCTGAATGTCTTTCTGTACGACTTCTTCGTCGAAACGACGACCGATCAGACGCTTCACCGCATATAGAGTGTTGTGCGGGTTGGTCACCGCCTGGCGTTTGGCCGACTGACCGACCAGGATTTCGCCATCATTCGCGTACGCAATGATCGATGGGGTGGTGCGGCCGCCTTCGGCGTTCTCGATCACCTTGGCCTTGCCATTTTCAAGGATGGAGACGCAGGAGTTGGTCGTTCCCAGGTCGATACCGATAATCTTGCCCATGTGCTTCTCTCCGAACTTTGATTGATCCGCGCCTGTTTACCGGCAGCGGGTAACACAAAAACGCTTGGCTACCAGATGGGGGGGCAGTAGCCGAAATTCAAGCCTTCTCATCGATCGAAGGCGGGGTTTCTGCCGGTGCCTTGCTGACGACGACCATCGCTGGACGCAGCAGACGACCATTGAGCAGGTAGCCCTTCTGGAACACCTTGAGGACACTGCCGGGCTCGGCATGGGTACTTTCTTCCATGGCCATGGCCTGATGATGCTCGGGATTGAATGGCTCACCCTGCGGATCGAGCGGCACCAACTGATGGCGCGCCAAGGTGTCGAGCAACAACTTGAGTGTCAGCTCGACACCTTCGCGCATCGGTTTGACCGCTTCGTCGTCCGGACTCGACAGCTCAAGCCCGCGCTCCAGACTGTCAGCGACGGCCAACAGGTCACCGGCGAACTTCTCGAGGGCGAACTTGTGCGCCTTCTCTACATCCTGCTCGGCGCGACGACGGATATTCTGCAGTTCAGCTGCTACGCGCAGGGACTGGTCCTGCGCGGCCGCCAATTGCTCCTCGAGAGATTGCACCCGGGCAGCAAGATCCTCGGCCACCTCGGCTTGCGCGGTCTCGATCTCTTCGGGGGTCTGGTTGTCCAGGTTCTGCTCGTCGGCCATGCGGTCCTCCTCATCGATACGTCAGCGGGCGTTCGCCCGCGCTTGTGCCGCTATATGGGGGCAACAAATTCTGCTTCAAGGGCAAATCCGCATCTCGAATGAGCCTTGCCGGCCAACGTCACGACCCACAGCGAAAGCGCACGCTTTGTTTACATACCGCTCATGCCGAGCAGCTTGAAGGCATTACTGAAAGCACTGTATAAATAGCCAGTCGCCTATGCAGGAGCCCTGCCATGCTGGTTCATCTCTCCGTTCACAACTACGCCATCGTCGAGCACCTCGACCTGGAGCTGAAACGCGGCATGAGCGTGATCAGCGGGGAAACCGGCGCCGGCAAATCGATCATGCTCGACGCACTGGGCCTGACTTTGGGCGACCGCACGGACAGCAGCGTGGTTCGCATCGGCGCGGACAAGGCGGATATTCTCGCCAGCTTCGATCTGGACGACATTCCCGACGCCCGCGCCTGGCTGGCTAAGCGTGATCTGGACAATGACGGCCCCTGCATCCTGCGTCGCGTAATTACCGCCGAAGGACGTTCGCGCGGGTACATCAACGGAACACCTTGCCCACAGGGCGACCTGAAAGCACTCGGCGAATTGCTGATCGACATCCACAGCCAGCATGAGCACCAGTCGCTGCTCAAGCTCGACACCCACCGGCGCCTGCTGGACGAATACAGCGGCAGCCAGGATCTTGCCCGCCAGGTACAGCTGGCCGCACAGCGCTGGCGACAAACCCGGCAAAGCCTGGAGCGACTAAGCAACAGCGGTGACGAACAGCGTGCTCGCCACCAGCTGCTCAGCTATCAGCTGGAGGAACTCGAGACCTTGGCGCTGGGCGAAGACGAACTGGAACAGTTGGAGCAAGAGCACAAGAATCTCGCCAACGCCGAACACCTGCTCGGCGTCTGCCGCCAGGTGATCGACCTGTGCAGCGAGAACGACGCCGGCAACGTGCTATCAGCACTGACCTCGAGTCTGCAGCGGCTCACCGGATTCCAGAACCCGCCCGGCGCGCTCGGCGAGGCGGTCAACCTGCTGTCCAGTGCGCAGATCCAGGTCGAAGAGGCGGTTGGTGAACTCAATCGTTTTCTTGATCACTTCGACTCCGACCCGCAACGGC
>DPSI01000328.1:0-989 GCA_003527165.1 Pseudomonas sp. | reverse complement strand
CCGCAACGGCAGCAGGCGCTGGAAGAACGTCTCGACAGCATCTACACCCTGGCCCGCAAACATCGCGTGCAACCGCCGGAACTTCCCACACTGCAGCAACGGTTGTTCGAGGAATTGGAAAGCCTGAACGCCGATGACACCGCGCTGGAGCAGCTTGGCGAAGAGCTTGCCGCGTACGAGCGACACTATCTGGAAAAAGCCGAGGAGCTGAGTGACGCCCGCCAACAGGCAGCGCAATCCCTGGCGATTGCGGTCGAAACGGAGATCCAGCGATTGGGCATGCCGGGCGGCAAGTTCAGCGTCGTGCTGAAGCCCAGCGCAGAAGGCGACCTGATGCCGCACGGACTGGAACAGGTGGAATTTCTCGTGAGCGCCAACCCGGGCCAACCCCTCCGCCCCCTGGCAAAGGTTGCCTCCGGCGGCGAGTTGTCGCGCATCAGCCTGGCGATTCAGGTGATCACGGCACAAACCTCACGCATCCCAACCCTAGTGTTCGATGAAGTCGACGTCGGTATCGGCGGCCCCACCGCCGAAGTGGTCGGCCAGCTGCTACGCCGGCTCGGAGAGCGCGGTCAAGTGCTTACCGTGACCCACCTGCCGCAAGTGGCGGCACAAGGGCATCATCATCTGTTCGTGCACAAAGCCCGCGGCAGCGACGAGACGCACACGGCGGTGGCAGCACTGGACGGTGGCGAACGCGTCGAAGAGATCGCTCGGATGCTCGGGGGTGTCGATCTCACCGAGCAGGCACTGGCCCACGCCCGGCAGATGATCGGTTCAGCCCAGGCCTTCTGACAGGTATAAAAAAAGGCGACCCGTAGGCCGCCTTTCTGCTTCCGGCATCGACAATCAGTCGGCCTTCTTGCGCACGTAAAGTACAAGGTTGTGGTCGACTAGCTCATAACCGTGGCGCTTGACGATCTCTTTCTGCAGCTTTTCGATCTCGGAATCGAAAAACTCGATCACATCGCCGCTGTCTACGCAGACCA
>DPSI01000329.1 GCA_003527165.1 Pseudomonas sp. | reverse complement strand
GCAGGCGGGCGCTGCCATCGGCTTCCGGTGTCACGCGGCTGCCGATATCCAGGCCGAAGGGAATGGCGTCCTCCTCGCCCCATATCAGCGGCACACAGCGTTTGGCTGAGCCGAGCAGACCGGTCGAGCGCTTCCATTCCTCCTGTCCGTCGAAGCTGACCATGCCCTGGCGGTATTCGCGCTGGCCAGGCAGGCGCAGTACCAATCGCAATTCGTTTACCCTTTGACCGCTACGTGGGTCGATGTCGTTCCAGCGTTCCAGAGTCAGGCTAACCGGCAATACGACTTGGTAGAAGGCACGCATGGTGGCGGTGAAATCTCCAGACCAGTCCGCTGGACGGATACCGAAACGGGTCTGCTTGATCCACTGCTCCAACGGAGTGTCCTGGGTGTAGATCAGCGAAATCATCCCGATAAAGATGGTGATAGTCAGCCCGACCAGGCTTAAGCGAAGCGGTAGGGACAGCACGCGGATGCCGGTGGCCAGGGCCTCCGCCTCCCCGGCCAGAGCCGCGGCGCGGGCTATACGCAGGGCGCGCATGGCCTGCAGCGATACGCGGGCGTAGCCCAGATTTGCGCCGGCAAGGGCGGTGCTAATTGCTGCTGTGTCCAGGTCCCCCGTGCGGAATGCGTTCAACGCCTGCCAGCCGAAGTAGAACACGTCGATGCCGGCGGTAATGGCCTGGAAGAGCATGGCGAACGAGGCCAGGCCCAGGGCATCGGTCAATAGTTTGCGAGCGGCAGGCTCGACGTGACCGGCCTGCGCCGTATGCTGTTCCCAGCGGGTATCGGCTAGTTGCTGCAAAACTGCGGTGCCCGCTGTAAGACTCGCAAAAGCTGCACTGCCTAGAGCGAGGTAGTTCTTACCAGATTTATTTTCGGTGGCTGTTCTGGTGGCCTCTGCCGTATTCCAAACCGCCACCAGCGCAATCAGCGTCTTTAACGGCGCCTCGTCTAGCAATTCGCCAATATTGCGCGGCAGCTCCAACTTGGCTGCATTGCCGCTAAGTGGAGGCAGCACCGGCGCTGGCTTATTGGGCACCGCGCGTGGTACGTCACTGCCATAGCCCGGCTGGGAATGAAGGGGTACTGGTTGAGGGGCAGGCACCACGCGAAGATGCGGAATGGCGTCCTCAACCTGGATCGCCGTCGGGCTTTTGGTTGGGGCTGTGCCAGGGGCTGTGCGAGCGGTACGCGCCTGCTCGCGCTCGATCTGCTCGATGCGCTCGCCGATTCTGCGCCGCTGCCCCTTGTTATGGGCCTGGCCCATCTGCTCGCTGAGCCAGCGCAAAGCGTCAACCTGGCGCAGTTGCTCAACGTCCATCCGCTGCTGGCTGCGCGCCAGCATGGCGACCATCAGGTTATAGGCAAGCGGGGCGATCTGTTCGGACAGGGTGCGCAGCCGCCCAGCCAGTATGGATGACAGCGCCGCGAATAAAGGTTCACCGCCCCCTGCCGGCGCCAGACTCTGTAGCCTGTCCGCACCTAGATTCAGCGCCAGGGTGATAGCCGTTGCGCGGGTCAGACGGCCCGCGGCCGCGCCCGCCTCTGCACCGACCTCAGACACGCCTTCCGGAATATGCAGCAGCTGTTTCAGTTCTCCAGGCCCAACCTTCCGAGCTGCGCCCAGTACTGCCCAGAGTAGCCAGGGCTGACCTTTGGTTCGGTCGAGATCCATAGCCTCTTCGATGGCTTTAACACCTGGCGGAGTGGACGCCGGCCCGAGGCAGGCAGCGGCAAAGCTCGCCTCCAATATGTCTCGCTGGTCGGGCCGGGTGATGTCAAAGTGTTCGCAGGCGGACTCTAGTTCGGCGGGTGTGCTGCGGCCCAGGGTCGAGAACCAGGCGGCCCACAGTTCGCCAATACGCCGCAGGTCGGCCTCCAAGGCTTCCTGTTCACGCTCCTGTTCCTGCAGAGCACTTTGCAGCCGTGGTACATCGACCATTGAGGCCAAGCGGTCACGTATCTCTTTGTCGCTATCGCTGACGGACTTGACCACCGCGGCAATGGACCACTCATCACCACGGTGTCGATTGAGTTTGTCGAAGGCTTGGTTGCGCTCGCGCAGCAGGGCAGCCAGATCAAACAGTACGCCCCAGGGGTCATCGAGCAGCGCGAAGTGTTGTTGCTCGCAGCGCTGCATGCGCTTCAGTGGCGGCTCTTCCAGCAGCCAATATTTGGTTTCTCGGGCGCAGCTCCAACGGTAATTTTCCGGTCTTACGTCACCGATCTGCGGGTGCAGGGTTCTGACCGCTCCGCTGAAGGGGGCCGTACCGGGGACCAACTCCCGCATCAGGCGCTGGCGCGTTTTGGCGTTTTGCTCAGCGTCGGCGAAAATATTCGCGCTCCACTCGACAGGCGACCAGGCCAGCCATGCCGGCGCACCGGACTCCAGCATGAGATAGGCCATGGTGCTGTCAGTCCGAGCACGCCCGCCACGTGCCGTTGGCTTGAGCAGAGAGGCTTCGACACGGTATTCGCTCAGCTCCTGCAGGCCGTCCTCCCAGGCATAAAGCCAGCCGTCGCGGAGCATGCGTGGCACATAACCGAGCGGGCGATCCTGTAATTGGGGATGATCCGGGCCCAGCTCTGGGAAAAGTCCTTGTATATTCGGCAATCCCAGAGTCGATGCATCCAGAGTGGAAGGGTTGCGTGGATCGATGGGGCCGATAGCGTAGCGAACGGGCAGCACCGCTGCCAGCAGAGGGCAGGCAGCGGGGCGGAGGCGGTCAGGTTGGGCTACGGGTTGGTTCATGGAGTTGCGTCCTGCTTGTTGGTTTCGCTCTGTGCCAATGCTTCCAGCAATGGCCAGTCCAGGGTGATTTGTGCGTCGAGGGATTTCCGGGCAACGGTGCTGTCCCGCTCGGGCGATGAATTACCCCATGCCAGGAAGGGAGCGTCCGCGCCGCTCAACCAAACCTCGTGAACGCCATGCCAGAATCCCGAAGGCCATTGGGCATTGACCCGCCACGCATTGAGTAGAGGCCGTCCGTCCGCAAGCCGTAGCCAGAATTCCCTACCATCGGGGGAGAGGACGCGCAGGCGGCGCTGCAGAATGCCGTGCAGGTCGTCGAGGGCAAAGTCGCTCTTCAGCCATACGGCGTAATGCAATTCGGAACTGCCCTGGCACCAGGCGTCATGCAGGGTGCTGCCTTCATCCGCACTCAGCAGGATGGGACCGATTTCCGCAAGGGATGAGTAGGGCGTACCCAGCAATAGCGGACGCGGGCTGTGCTCGGGAAAGGTCTGGCAGAGCCAAGCCAGGGCCTGTTTATGCGATGCACCATCGAATAGCAAAAAGCCTGTGCCTGTCATGTCGCCTCCCGGGCTTGCTTGGCCGCCTCACAGACTTCGCAGATTCCGCTGGTAGCTTGCAGGAAAACACGACGTTGCTTAGCCAGTGCCTCCAGCGGAATCCCAGGCCTATCCGCATCCGCCGGTTTCACGAGCCCGGGCAGGATGGGCTTTGCACCCGAACCACGTCCCGGCGCGCCGCCCGAATTCATCTTGATGGCCACGCCGTTCAGCGTGACGCCGCTCGGGTCGAGTTTGATGAAGCTGCCGCCGCCTGACGCGGTGAGTTCCATGCCGGCGTCGATGACGAGTTTGCTGCCGGCGTAGTAATGGATTTCACTGCCCGCCTCGACGAGCTGCCCAGTGCCGATCTTCACGTGCTGGGTGTTGCCCACGGTGACGTGGTCGCTGGCCTTCACTTCGGTCTTGCGGTCGGCATGGGTGGTGCGGTGTTCTTCGGCGCGGAATTCGCTGTAGCTGTTGGCCTCGACGGTGTCGTGGCGTTCGTGGCCGACGCGGATCTTCTGGTCGTATTCGATGTTCTCGTCCCAGTCGCGCTGGGCGTGGACGTAGATCTGCTCGGCGCCCTGGCGGTCTTCGATGCGCAGTACGTTGTAGCCACCCCCGCCGGGTGTGCTCAGGGTCTTGAAGACGCTGCGGGTCTTGTTCGCCGGCAGGTCGTAGGGAACGGCATGTTCCTTGTGGTACAGGCAGCCGGTGATCAGC
>DPSI01000327.1 GCA_003527165.1 Pseudomonas sp. | reverse complement strand
TTACCTCCTTGCCGTTACGTGCCGCCTCGACCAGTGCGTCGACGATCTCCGAGTTGGCACCGGAGCGATACAGCGTCTGTTTGACTGCCAGCACGCACGGGTCCTTGGCAGCCTCCCGCAGGAGGTCGACCACAGGCGTGAACGACTCGTAAGGATGCAGCAGCAGAATGTCCTGCTTGCCGACGACGCTGAAAATATTCTCGCTGTTCTGCAACAGCTTGGGGATTGCCGGCGTGAACGTCACGTATTGCAGTTCCGGATGGCTATCCAGGCCGGTGATGCTGAACAGTCGAGTCAGGTTGACCGGACCGTTGACGCGATAGAGCTCGCTCTCGCTCAGGCTGAACTGCTTGAGGAGAAAATCGGCCAGATGCGTCGGACATGTGTCTACCACCTCCAGTCGCACCGCATCGCCATAACGCCGCGAGATCAGTTCGCCGCGCAGCGCCCGCGCCAGGTCCTCGACATCCTCGGTGTCCACCGACAGGTCGGCGTTGCGCGTCAGGCGGAACTGGTAGCAGCCCTTGACCTTCATGCCATGGAACAGGTCGTCCGCATGGGCGTGGATCATCGAAGACAAAAATACGTAGTTGGCACCCGAGCCACCGACCTCTTCAGGGACGCGAATCACCCGCGGCAGCAGCCGCGGCGCCGGAATGATCGCCAATCCCGAGTCGCGACCAAAGGCGTCGATGCCTTCCAGCTCGACGATGAAGTTCAGGCTCTTATTCACCAGCAAGGGGAACGGATGAGTCGGATCCAGACCAATCGGCGTGATGATCGGCGCGATCTCGTCACGGAAGTAGCGGCGCACCCACGTCTTGATCTTGGCCGTCCAGTGCCGGCGGCGGATGAAACGCACCTGGTGCTTGGCCAGCTCCGGCAGCAGCACCTCATTGAGGATCGAATATTGTCGGCTGACCTGTTCATGGACCAGATCGGAAATCCGCGCCAATGCCTGATGCGGCTGCAGGCCATCGGCACCGGCCTGCTCGCGGGCAAAGGCGACCTGCTTCTTCAATCCGGCAACGCGGATCTCGAAAAACTCGTCGAGGTTGCTGGAAAAGATCAGCAGGAACTTCAATCGCTCCAGCAACGGATAGGACTCGTCCAGCGCCTGCTCCAGCACGCGGATATTGAACTGCAGCTGCGACAACTCGCGGTGGATATACAGGCTGTTGTCGTCCAGGTTCGGCAACGGTTGTGGCGGAGCCGGTGCGTCCTCGAGCTTTTCCACCTCAGGTGCTGGCTGAGCCGGCACGTCGAGGGGTTGCGCCTCACTGGTGGCAAGCTGCAATTCGCTTTCGCTGAGTCCCTGGTTGGTCATTGATCTGCCTCGGCAGGGCTCACTGGCCCTGTTTCAATTGTTGTGCCGCTTGTTTGGCAAAGTAAGTCAGGATGCCATCGGCGCCAGCGCGCTTGAAGGCGGTCAGCGATTCGAGGATCACCGCATCGCTCAGCCAGCCGTTCTGGATGGCCGCCATATGCATCGCATACTCACCGCTAACCTGATAGACGAACGTAGGCACGCGAAAGGCATCTTTGACCCGCCATAGAATGTCCAGGTAGGGCATCCCCGGCTTGACCATGACCATGTCGGCGCCTTCGGCGAGATCGGCACCCACTTCGTGTAGCGCCTCGTCTCCGTTGGCCGGATCCATCTGATAGGTATTCTTGCTGCCCTTGCCAAGGTTCGCCGCCGAGCCCACCGCATCGCGGAACGGGCCGTAGTACGCGCTGGCGTACTTGGCCGAGTAGGCCATGATGCGCACGTTATGATGATCAGCGAGCTCGAGCGCCTCACGAATCGCCTGTATCCTGCCGTCCATCATGTCTGATGGCGCGACCACCTGGGCGCCCGCCTCGGCATGGGACAACGCCTGGCGGACCAGCGCATCGACGGTGACGTCATTCTGCACATAGCCGTGCTCGTCGAGTATGCCGTCCTGGCCGTGGGTGGTGAACGGGTCCAGCGCGACATCGGTAATGATGCCCAGCTCGGGGAAACGTTCACGCAGCGCACGCGTCGCACGCTGAGCAATTCCGTCCGGATTCCAAGCTTCGGAGGCGTCTAACGTCTTCTTTTCCAGCGGTGTAACCGGAAACAGCGCCAGCGCAGGAATACCCAGCGCCACCCACTCCTCCGCCTCCTGCAACAGCAGGTCGACGGACAACCTTTCCACCCCTGGCATCGAAGGTATCTGCTCGCGGCGGTTTTCACCGTCGAGGACGAACACCGGCAGAATCAGATCATCCACGGTGAGCACGTTTTCGCGCACCAGCCGACGCGAAAACTCATCGCGGCGGTTACGGCGCAGGCGAGTAGCGGGAAACAATCGATTGGCAGGAACTAAACTCACGGTGAACTCCTGACCCGCAAGGCGGGCGAATATGACGTTTATAGGCCGACTTGGTGACCAGATGATGACAGCGTCATCCGCATCGGCCACCGATTGCTCTCATTGTCGCCACCCACGCCAGGCACTGCCAGTGCTTTGAACGGGCAATCTTCGAGCTGAAGCCTTCCAGCCAGCGCTTGCGCCGACTGAACACCCGTCGCGATGGCGCATCCAACCCTGCAGGTATGGGCTTACCTTGAAACTCGCCAGGGATTAGCATCGAAGGCCTTGGCCCGACTCTTGCCGGGCCGCTGAATCTGACCAGGAGTATCCCTCAATGAACAGAAAAGTCGCCGTGATTCTTTCCGGCTGTGGCGTTTACGACGGCTCGGAAATCTACGAGAGCGTGATTACCTTGCTGCGCCTGGATCAGCGCGGCGCCACGGTCCAATGCTTCGCACCGAATATCGAACAGATGCACGTGATCAACCACCTGACCGGGGACGAGATGCCGGAGAGCCGCAACGTGCTGACCGAGTCCGCGCGCCTGGCTCGCGGCAATATCAAGGATCTACGCGAGGCGAACGCCGAAGACTTCGATGCGCTGATCATGCCAGGCGGTTTCGGCGCGGCGAAGAACCTCTCCGACTTCGCGACCCAGGGGGCTGGCTGCACCATCCTTCCCGATGTGCTGTCTGTTGCGCAGGCCTTCGCCAAGGCCCGCAAGCCGATCGGCATGATGTGCATCGCACCGACCATGGCCGCGCAGATCTTCGGCCCCGGCGTGGTCTGCACGCTGGGCAACGACGACGATCCCGCTGCTGCAGCATCACGGCAAATGGGCATCGAACATCAGGCGTGCGAAGTCACCGACATCGTCGAGGATTCCAAGCACAAACTGGTGACGACCCCCGCCTACATGCTCGCGCAGTCGATCAGCGAAGCGGCATCGGGCATCTACAAGCTGGTCGATCGCGTACTGGAACTGACCAGCAAGTAACCACCTGCCTCGCGCTTACCCAATATCCCGAGCCCAGACTCGGGATATTTCATTCCGCCTGTGGCTATACGGCCAATCGTACCGGCGCTCCGGCCGCGCCTCTGGTCAATCCGGTCGCCCTCCGGCAGCTTTGTCCGATCTGCCAGGAAAGCATCCATGACCCAGCAACCGACCGACACTGTCGAAGCGCAACAACAAGCCGTGCGCCAACTCTTCGAGCGCATCCCGTTCAACGAATATCTCGGCATCGAGCTGGACGAAGTGTCCCGCCAGCGCGTCGTGATGCACCTACCGATGAAACACGAGCTGGTCGGCAACTTCTTCCACGGCATTCTGCATGGCGGCGTGATCGCCTCGCTGCTCGACGTTGTCGGCGGCGCCATGGCGATGATCGGTGCCTTCGAGAAGCATCAGCACCTGACCACCGAGGAGCGCGCCCTGCGCCTTTCGCGCCTCGGCACCATCGATCTGCGAATCGACTACCTACGACCGGGACGAGGCCAGCGCTTCAGCGCCAGCGCGACGCTGCTGCGCTCCGGCAACAAGGTGGCCGTGGTTCGCTCCGAGTTGCACAACGAGGAAGGCGTACTGGTTGCGGTCGGTACAGGCACCTATCTTTGCGGTTGAAGCTGAAGCGGCTCTCCTCCTCCAGCTCTCCAGGCTCCGCGCCCCTACCGAGTTCTCATTAACTGCGTCAGCAACCGATCCAGCGCGTTGGCAAAAGCCTGACGATCCCGCTCGCCATAAGCAGCCTGACCACCCCCAACCTGCCCCTGCTCACGCAGGTCAGTGAACAGATTACGCACCGCTAGACGATCGCCCATGTTGCGCTCGTCGAACTCGCGGCCACGCGGGACGAGCGCGGTCACCCCCTTCTTCACCAGACGATCGGCCAGTGGTA
>DPSI01000140.1:1718-3982 GCA_003527165.1 Pseudomonas sp. | reverse complement strand
GCCGGGTTCAGGATGAGCTGAATGCCAGAAAGGCAGACCTTGAACAAGCCGCGCTGAGTGCCAAGCTGGCTGCCGAGCGGATCGATGTGACATTGCCGGGCAGGGGAGAGGGCTCCGGCGGGCTGCATCCAGTGACTCGTACGCTTGAGCGGATCGAGCAGTTCTTCAGCCATATCGGTTACAGCGTTGCCGAGGGGCCGGAAGTCGAAGACGACTACCATAACTTCGAAGCGCTCAACATCCCTGGCCATCACCCCGCGCGGGCGATGCATGACACCTTCTATTTCAACGCCAACATGCTGTTGCGCACCCATACGTCGCCTGTTCAGGTGCGCACGATGGAATCGCAGCAGCCGCCTATCCGCATCGTCTGTCCGGGCCGTGTCTACCGGTGTGACTCGGATATCACCCATTCTCCGATGTTCCATCAGGTCGAAGGTTTGCTCGTCGACGAGGGCATCAGCTTCGCGGACCTGAAAGGGACCATCGAGCAGTTCTTGCGGGTGTTCTTCGAAAAGCCGCTGGGTGTTCGTTTCCGTCCCTCGTTCTTCCCGTTCACCGAGCCATCGGCCGAGGTGGACATGCAGTGCGTCATGTGCAGCGGAAAGGGCTGTCGTGTCTGCAAGCAGACTGGTTGGCTCGAAGTGATGGGCTGCGGGATGGTGCATCCGAACGTGCTGCGCATGTCCGGTATCGATCCGGAAAAGTACCAGGGCTTCGCTTTCGGTATGGGAGCCGAACGGCTCGCCATGTTGCGTTATGGCGTCAACGACTTACGCCTGTTCTTCGATAACGACCTGAGGTTCCTGGCGCAATTTCGCTAGGTCTGCAGTTCAGTCAAAGAATATTTAGGAGAGCAGGATGAAATTCAGCGAGCAGTGGTTGCGTACGTGGGTCAATCCACAGGTTTCCCGCGAGGAATTGGTAGCGCGGCTATCGATGGTGGGCCTTGAAGTCGATGCGGTAACACCTGTCGCTGGCGAGTTCAGCGGTGTGGTCGTGGGTGAGGTGCTGAGCACCGAACAGCATCCCGACGCTGACAAGTTGCGTGTGTGCCAGGTCAGCAACGCAAGCGAGACGTTTCAGGTGGTCTGTGGTGCGCCGAATGTACGCCCCGGCCTGAAAATTCCGTTCGCGATGATCGGCGCTCAACTTCCCGGCGACTTCAAGATCAAGAAAGCGAAGCTTCGCGGCGTCGAGTCCAACGGCATGCTCTGCTCCGAAACAGAGCTGCAGGTCGGTGCCGACGACAGCGGGCTGATGGAACTGGCTGACGACGCACCGGTAGGCAGCGATTTTCGGGCGTACCTCGGCCTTGACGATGCGAGTATCGAGATCGGCCTGACGCCCAATCGTGGCGACTGTCTCTCTATTGCCGGGCTTGCGCGCGAAGTGGGCGCGATATACGGCGCAGCGGTCGCACCGTTCGAGATCGCTCCGGTGGCCGCCAGCCACGACGAGGTGCGCCCGGTCGAAGTGCTCGCGCCCAACGCCTGCCCGCGCTATCTCGGGCGCGTGATCCGAAACGTAGACCTGTCGCGGCCCACGCCGCTGTGGATGGTCGAGCGGTTGCGTCGCTCCGATATCCGCAGCATCGATGCGGTGGTGGACGTCACCAACTATGTGATGCTCGAACTGGGCCAGCCGCTGCACGCGTTCGACCTTGCCGAAATCAATGGCGGTATCAGGGTTCGAATGGCAGAGGAGCAGGAAAAGCTCGTCCTACTCGATGGCCATGAAGTGAGCCTGCGAGCCGATACGCTGGTCATCGCCGATCATCAGCGCGCCCTTGCGATTGCGGGCGTGATGGGCGGTGAGCACAGCGGCGTAAGCGCCTCGACGCAGGATCTGTTCCTTGAAAGCGCCTTCTTCGACACCATTGCGCTCGCCGGCAAGGCGCGCTCCTACGGTTTGCATACCGATGCATCGCACCGTTACGAGCGTGGGGTCGATTCTCGGCTGGCACGTCGAGCGATGGAACGGGCCACCGCGCTACTGCTGGACATCGTCGGAGGCAGCGCGGGTCCTGTAATCGAAGCCGTCAGCGAAGCCGATCTTCCCAGCGTCTCACCGATCCTGCTGCGCCAGGATCGCATCGAGCAGATGCTGGGCTTGAGCATGGCGGGTGAGCAGGTTGTCTCGCTGCTCTCGGCGCTGGGCCTGGGCGTGGTTGAACAGGGTGACGGTTGTTGGGAAGTCAGTGTGCCCAGCCATCGATTCGACATCAGCCTCGAGGTGGACCTGATCGAAGAGCTGGGCCGCTT
>DPSI01000140.1:0-1613 GCA_003527165.1 Pseudomonas sp. | reverse complement strand
GTACGGCTACGATCGCCTGCCTGTGCGTTAGCCCCAGGCTCGACTGCCTCCCGAAGCCAAACCAGAAGCCCGCGCCGAGCTTCCTGCTCTGCGTCGGTTGCTGGTTGCCCGCGGCTACCAGGAAGCGATTACCTACAGCTTTATCGATCCGAAGATGTTCGAGCTGTTCAGCCCAGGCGTCGAGCCGTTGCAGCTGGCCAATCCGATTTCTTCGGACATGGCCGCAATGCGCGCGACACTCTGGCCGGGTTTGGTCAAGGCCCTGCAATACAACCTCAACCGTCAGCAGACACGTGTGCGTCTGTTCGAAAGCGGCCTTCGTTTCGTCGGGCAGCTCGCTGAGTTGAAGCAGGAGCCCATGCTGGCCGGCGTCATCACCGGTAACCGCCTGCCGGAAGCTTGGTGCAACGAAAAAGCGCCGGCTGACTTCTATGACATGAAAGCCGATGTCGAGGCCTTGCTCGGATACGCCGGCGATCCCGCGGCGTATAGTTTTGCCGCCGCCGAGCACCCGGCTCTGCATCCTGGGCAGACCGCACGAATCGAGCGAGAAGGGCGTCTGGTCGGTTATATCGGCAGCCTTCATCCCGAGCTGGCCGCCACCCTCGGTATCGATCAGCCGGTTTACCTGTTCGAATTGCTGGTTGCCGAGATCAGCGAGGGCCAGCTGCCACGCTTCCACGAGTTGTCCCGCTTCCCGGAAGTGCGCCGCGACCTGGCAATTCTGGTGGCGCGTGAGGTTTCGGCCGATGATGTGCTCGGGTGCATTCGTCAGGCCGCAGGCGAGAACCTGACGGACCTCAAGCTATTTGATGTGTATCAGGGTAAAGGTATTGATCCCCTTAGCAAAAGTGTGGCAGTCGGCTTGACCTGGCAACACCCTTCGCGCACTCTAAACGACGACGAGGTGAGTGGTGCGATGCGGCAAATCCTCTCCTCCCTGGAAGAAAGGTTCAACGCCACGTTAAGGAAATAGCGTATGGGGGCTCTGACGAAAGCTGAAATGGCGGAACGTCTATATGAAGAGCTAGGCTTGAATAAGCGCGAGGCCAAGGAGCTGGTCGAGCTGTTTTTCGAGGAAATCCGTCAGGCGCTCGAGCACAACGAGCAGGTGAAGTTGTCTGGTTTCGGCAACTTCGATCTTCGCGATAAGCGACAGCGCCCGGGACGCAACCCGAAAACCGGCGAGGAAATCCCGATCACGGCACGTCGTGTCGTGACGTTCCGGCCAGGGCAAAAATTAAAAGCCAGAGTCGAAGCCTATGCTGGAACCAAGTCATAACGACGAACTGCCAACGATTCCCGGCAAGCGCTATTTCACCATTGGTGAGGTCAGTGAGCTGTGTGCGGTCAAACCACATGTGCTGCGCTACTGGGAGCAGGAATTCCCGCAACTGAACCCGGTGAAGCGTCGCGGTAACCGGCGCTATTACCAGCGGCAGGATGTTCTGATGATTCGGCAAATCCGATCACTGCTATACGAGCAAGGCTTCACCATTGGCGGCGCTCGACAGCGGATGTCCGGCGACGAGGCCCGTGAGGACACCACGCAATACAAGCAACTGATCAGGCAGATGATTACGGAGCTTGAGGATGTGCTGCAGGTACTCAAG
>DPSI01000138.1 GCA_003527165.1 Pseudomonas sp. | reverse complement strand
CAGCGCTTCGCCCAACACCGCAGGCCTGTCACCGAATGCCTGCTGCGGGCACGGCCGGACGAACTGGCGCGCCAGCATCATGCGACCTCCTTCTGCCAAGGGCCGAAGGGGTCGGGCATCCGCAACCAGTGTTCCGGGCCGAGGCTCCATTCGAGGTCGCTGAGCAGGCAGGCGTCAAGCTCATTGCGAAGCTGTTCGAAATCGATGTGCTGGCCGATGAAGACCAGTTCCTGGCGGCAATCACCGCTGTCGTCGTCCCACTTCATACGAATGGCGGCGCGTGATTCCTCGTCCGCGGGCCACTGCGCTTCGGGTGTGAATCGCCACCAGCGGCCGGCGTATTCGTAGCGCATCAGCCCACCGGCTTGTGACCAACTGCCGGCTTCCTGCGGGCGGCTCGCCAGCCAGAAATACCCCTTCGAGCGCAGCAGGCGGCCATTGGTCCATTCGCGGTTGAGAAAAGCGTAGAAGCGTTGCGGATGAAAGGGCCGTCGCGCCTGGTAGGCGGTGGACGCGATGGCGTATTCCTCGGTTTCCGGCACGTGCTCGCCACGCATTTCCTTGAGCCAGCCCGGCGCCTCGGCCGCGCGCTGGAAATCGAAGCGGCGGGTATCAAGGATCTTTGCCAGTGGCACCTTGCCCATGCTCATCGGCAGAATTTCGGCGTGGGTGTTCAAGCGGCCCAGGATGGCGGTGAGTTCTTCGCGCTCGGTGCTGGAAATCAGATCGATCTTGCTGATGAGGATGACATCGGCAAACTCGACCTGCTCGATCAGCAGGTCGGTAATCGAGCGTTCATCGTCTTCACCGAGGGTTTCGCCGCGGCTCGCCAGGCTTTCCGCCGCATGGAAGTCCCGCAGGAAATTAACGCCGTCGACCACCGTGACCATGGTATCCAGCCGCGCCAGATCCGCCAGGCTCTGGCCTTGGTCGTCGCGGAAGGTAAAGGTTTCGGCTACCGGCAGGGGTTCGGAAATGCCGGTGGATTCGATCAGCAGGTAATCGAAGCGGCCGTCGCGAGCCAGCTTGCCAACTTCATCGAGCAGATCCTCGCGCAGGGTGCAGCAAATGCAGCCGTTGCTCATTTCCACGAGCTTCTCTTCGGCGCGGTTGAGGCTGACGTCGCGCTGGACCTCGCCGCCGTCGATGTTGATTTCACTCATGTCATTGACGATCACCGCCACGCGGCGACCCTCACGATTCTTCAGAATGTGGTTGAGCAGCGTGCTCTTGCCGGCACCAAGAAAGCCGGACAGCACAGTTACAGGGAGGCGGTTCATGGCGATCTCTCAGGCAGTTCGTTGATGTTTTTCGCGCTTTTCCTGGCGCTCTTTCGCTTCGATGCACAGCGTTGTGGTTGGGCGTAACAACAACCGTTTCAAGCCGATGGGCTCGCCGGTCTCGGTGCACCAGCCGTATTCACCACGGGCGAGGCTATCGAGCGAATCGTCGATCTTGTCGAGCAGCTTCTTTTCCCGTTCCAGCAGCCTCAGCTGCCATTGGCGTTGCTCTTCGGCGGTGCCGATATCGGACGGGTCGCTGCTCGGCTGCTGTTCACGCAGCACCTCAAACTCCTCAGCAATGCGCGCTTGCAGGTCCGCGCGTTGACGCAGCAGCAGGTCGCGGAAGAAGGCTTGCTGGGCCTCGTTCATGTAGTGGTCGGCGGGTTGGGCGAGGAGTTCGGCTTCGGTCATGGTGGCCTGCACGGAGAGTGGTTATACATAAGTTATAACATAACACTAGGAGCGCCGCGCAAGAGGTAGTCGGTAGATGGGGAGCTGAGTGGAAGCAGAGACCTGCGCCTGGAACAGGCGCAGGGAACCGCGTGCGGGGATCAGTGGCTGCCTTGCAGTCCATGATAGGCACGGTCGAAGTAGACCAGCCCATCGGCGTCGTTCTGACGCTTCAACGCCAGGACTTCGCAGAACAGGATGTCGTGGGTGCCGACGCTGGTGCTGTGGCTGACGCGGCAATCGAAGGAGACTGCGGCTCCTTCCAATACCGGCGAGCCGGTCAGCCAAGTAGTCCAACTGGCGGCGGCGAAGCGTTCGGCCATGGGCGTCTTGCCGCCGAACAGGTTGGACAGGTCGCGCTGCCCGCTGGCGAGGGTGTTCACGCACAACTGCGCGTTGGCGGTGACGATCGGGTGCGCCGATGCCGTGCGGTTCAGACAGACCAGCAACGTTGGCGGGTCGTCGGTGACGCTGCACACTGCGGTCGCGGTAAAGCCGGCGCGGCCGCTGGGGCCGTCAGTGGTGATCACGTTCACCGCGGCGGCCAGGCGGGCCATGGCGTCGCGGTAATCCTGCTTGATCAGTGGTGGGGTCATATCGGTTGTGGCGCCGAGTTGAGCCAGTTGCATGGTCGGTTCTCCATCAGGCGAGGACGCAAGCCCGCTCGAAAGGCAAGCGCGGCAGACGATCGCGCAATTTGCTGGCGTCGCCGTAGCCGAGGTTGATCAACAGGTTGGATTTCCAGGTCGTGCCGGCGAAGAACGCCTCGTCCAATGCTTTGGCATCGAAGCCCGACATCGGCCCGGTATCCAATCCCAGGGCCCGTGCGGCGAGGATCAGATAGCCCGCCTGCAGGGAACTGTTGCGCAGGGCGTTCTCGGTGATCAGCGCCGGTTGGCCGGCGTACCAGCTACGGGCATCGGCGAAGGGGAACAGCTCTGGCAGGGTTTCGGGAAAATCTTCGTCATAGGCGACGACGACCGTGACCGGCGCGCTCATGGTCTTTTCCAGGTTGCCCTTGGACAGGCAGGGCGCGAGCTTTTCCTTGCCTTCTGGCGTGCGCACGAAGACGAAGCGGCCGGGGCAGCTGTTGACCGCCGTCGGGCCGAGGCTGACCTGCGCGTAGAGTTGCTCGAGCACGGCGTCCGGCACGGGCTTGTCCAGCCAGGCGCTGTGCGTGCGTGCCTCGCTGAACAGCGTGGCGAGGGCTTGGGGATCAATGGGGGTGGACATGTTCGGGGTTCCTCAAGCTGCCGCGACCTGGCCGCATTGCTCGGCCAGATAGTCCAGCAGGACTCGGTTGAAGGGCTCGCTGTCGCTGACGCTGGAGGCATGGCCGCCGTACTCCAGCAGCTCCAGCCGGGCATCGGGCAGAACGTTCGCCATATGCTGCGAGCGGTTCCAGGGCACCAGCATGTCGTCGCGGTTGGCGATCAGCAAGGTGGGCGTCTGGATGGTCGCCAGCTCCGCCTCGATGTCGAAGGCGAGCAGCGCCTTGATCCGGCGCAGCAGGTTGGCGGTCGGCGGGAAGTGTGCCAGCGCGTGGGCATCATCTCTGGCGAGCTTTTCGCTGTTGGCGGCGATCCAGTCCGGCGGATAGAGAAACAGGGATTGCGCCTGCACATAGGCTGCCGGGCCGCTGTCGTGCAGCAGGTTCTGCCGCACCGCGAAGCAACGTGCACTGTGCGGGTTGGGACTGCTAGGCGTTGATCAAGACTTGGCTTTGCAGCAGCTGCGGGCGCAG
>DPSI01000230.1:4913-5431 GCA_003527165.1 Pseudomonas sp. | reverse complement strand
ATCTAGACAAGCACACCCGACGTATCACGGCCACGGCGCGGCTGGACCGCTATCTCGACAAGACCCCGCCGCGCTACAAAGTCGGGGAGGCGGTGGATCTGCTGGTGGTGGAGCCTACCGATCTGGGCTACAAGGCGATCATCAACGGCAAGCACTGGGGCTTGATCCATAAGAACGAGGCCTTCAAGTTCCTGCGCGGAGGCATGCGTGAGAAAGGCTATATCAAGGAGAACCGGGCAGACGGCAAGATCAGTCTGAGCCTCCAGCCAGTGGGCAGCGAAGCGGGTGATGCCTTGCAGGCACTGATCCTGCAGAAACTGCAGGAAAACCAGGGCAGCCTCCCGGTCAGCGATAAAACCGCAGCCGATGAGATTGCTCGGTTGTTCGGCGTCAGCAAGGGCAACTTCAAGAAGGCCATCGGTGGTCTCTACAAGCAGGGCCGAATCGTGATCCACCCGGATCGCATCGAACGCGCCTGAGCTGCAAAAGCGGGGCCGGCCTTGGCCCTGTCTTCCTTC
>DPSI01000230.1:0-4717 GCA_003527165.1 Pseudomonas sp. | reverse complement strand
TGTCTTCCTTCTCGCGAAGGTCTCGCAAGCCCGGCCTGGCACAGGTGGACGGGCTTCTTACCATTCCCCGTGTCTGCAGTCGCTGGCTTCGTGAGCTCGCGGCAGCATTGATCAGGCCCGTTCGGCCCGACACTTCTCGTGTTGCCACTCGTCCCTTCCGAATGTTGCCGGGTGTAACAAGGCGGAACTCCGTGCGATCGAATCGGGTCCAGAAAGGGCGCCTGGTTGTCCAGGTGTTCGCGAGGCTTGGCGGTAGTTCCTCGCTGGACGTTCAGCGCACTCGGAGAAGCTGTGGATAGGCATACCGAATCGCCGGCTAAGGCCTGGTATCTGCTGCAGTGCAAGCCGCGCCAGGACGGGCGGGCTCAGGAGCACCTTCTGCGTCAGGGGTTCGAATGCTTTGCCCCGGTCTTAGCGGCGCAGACGATTTGCGCCGGCAAGCTGCGCGAGGGGCAGCAGCCGCTGTTTCCCGGGTACGTGTTTATCCGCATGGGTGCACAAGACAACTGGCTATCGTTACGTTCCACGCGCGGCGTCAATCGCGTGGTCGCGTTCAGTGGCCAGCCTTGTCAGGTGCAGGACGCTGTTGTCGACCATCTCAGACAGCGCTGTGCAGTGACAGGTCCGATGCCTGCGCTGATACCCGGCGACCGAGTACAGGTCAGCGTTGGAGGATTCGCCGACATGGAAGCCATCTTTCTTTCCATGGAGGGCGAGGAGCGGGTGATGTTGTTGTTTAACGTCCTCAATCGTCAGCAACGGATCCAGGTACATCTGGCGTGCGTCCAGCCCGTCCAGCGGCGAGCGGTATCGCCTCTCTAATAACAAAACACCGAAACAATTTTGCTTCGCCTGCCGTTTTGAGCTGCTGGGTCGAAGTGGCCTGCGGGTTTTGCGGGCCGCTATGAAACCGCTACAGGGACTTTGCCCCTGGGGCGGTAGCGTGCCTGAATCGAGGTGTTGAAGCTGTTTCTGGATCTTTTGCGAAGGCTTTGAGGTGAGCCGCTCATCGATTCTGCAACTGTCGGGGATATTTGCGGTCTGTTGCGTGTCTATGCCTGCTCACATAGCCCTGCGTCGCGGCCAGAGTCGAGCATGAACAACAATTTATCTCCGAGAAGGGATTCCATATGAGGAACATCACGCTTCCAGGCGTATCGCTACTGTGTCTTGTCGCTACCAATAGCTGGGCAGTGAACGATCCGCAGGATATACGTATTGGTGGTTACGAGTTCACCCCTACGCTGGTCGTCCGCGAGAGCTATGACGACAATTATCGCGGGCTGTCAGATAACGAGCAGGCGTCCTGGGTGACCGGAATCAATCCGACCTTTCTGTTGGGCACGGGGAATCGCAACAGCGAGTACGAACTCGAATACTCCTTGAACAGCGACATTTTTCATTCGGATTCCGAAGCGAGCAACACCGACCACCATCTACGGCTCAGAAGCGTCATGGAGTTCACCTCTCGCCATCGCCTGAGCTGGGGGCTCGCCTACCACCGCGTAGAGGAGACCGCAGATACCGAAGCAGATACCGAAAACGACAAGTACAGCCGCGCCATCGCCCGCGCGGCGTATCGCTTTGGCGCACAAAGCGCACGCAACCAACTCGAGTTCGGTACCAACTACGAACAGCGTCGTTACCACAACAGCGGCAACCTCAACGCGTCCGAAGAGCGCGACAGCCTGATGTTCAACTCGATCTGGTTCCATCGCCTTGGCTCCAGGACGCGCTCGCTCGTCGAGGTTCGGCACACCGACCATGACTACAAGCTCGCCAGTGCGCTGCGCGACAGTACCAACGTGGCGCTGCTCGGTGGCGCGACCTGGGATGCTACCTCAAAGACGTCCGGCACAGTCAAGCTCGGTGCCGAGCGCAAGGACTTCGACAGCGATCAGCGTGAAGACTTCACCAGCCCAATGTGGGAAGTCGGCGTCACCTATAAGCCACGTACCTATTCGGCGTTCACGATCAATTCCCGTCGCGCCTTCGACGAGGGTGATGACGGTGCCAGCACCATCAACGACTGGACGACGATCGCCACCTGGGACCACGAGTGGACCTCGCGTATATCGACCGAACTGCTCTACCGCTTTTCGGATCGCGAGTACGAAGGGATCAACCGCGACGACGAGCGCACCGGCTACGGGGCTGGCGTGACCTGGTCGCCGGACCGCTGGATCGACGTGACCCTGTCGTATCTCAGAACGGAAAACGACTCCAGCCTGAGCTCGGAGACCTACGACCGAAACGTTTACCTGCTGAGTTTCGACCTGAGCCTGTAAGGCCGGGTAGGACGTTTAACCAGTGCCTAAGGAGGAGCCGATCATGCGCATCCCGAACATCTTCAAATTTCTTTCCGTGCTGTTGCTGCTGGCGTTTAGCGCCGCGGCCAGCGCCGCGCAATACCAGCTGGGCTCGGGCGATGTGATCCGCATCAGCGTTCACGGCGAACCCGACCTGTCCTTCGAAGAAATACGCCTGACCGATGCCGGCACCTTCACCTTTCCCTTCATCGGGGAAGTCGACGCCAACGGCAAGACCGCTGGCGAAGTGCGCAGCCTGTTGGTGGAAAAACTCAAGGACGGCTACCTGATTGATCCGCGTGTTTCGGTATCGGTGGTCAACTACCGCGAGTTCTACATCGCCGGCGAAGTCAAGCTTCCCGGCGGTTATCCCTACCAGCCCGGGCTCACCCTGGATCGGGCGATCGCCCTGGCCGGCGGCCTCACCGAGCGGGCCTCGACCAAGCGCATGACCATTGTGCGCGGTTCCCAAGGCAGCCGGGCCGAAGAGAAAGCCACCATGGACACCCTGGTTCGCCCTGGCGACACGATCAACATCGACGAAGGATTCTTCTGATGAATAGCCCAGTTCGCCCGGATCGACCCTGGCAGCGCCCCGCAGGGCCTGCAACGGACAGCGATTTCATCGACCTGAAAAAAATCTGGCATGCGATCTGGTCGCGCAAGTGGGGCATCGCCCTGCTGGTGGGAATCGTCGCGCTGCTGACGATGTTCCTGTTGTCGCGGATGACGCCGATCTACAAAGCCGTCGCTTCGGTGCTCATCGAGACGAAGGGCACGCCGGTATTGTCGTTCCAGCCTGCGGCTGACACCCCCGTCGAGCTCAGTGAATACCTGCAGACCCAACTCAGCCTGATGCAGAGCCGTGGCGTCGCGGAGCGTGTGGTGCGCGATCTCAATCTGACCGAGCACCCCGAGTTCGATCTGCGCCAGCAGCCCGGGCCGTTGGTGGATTTCGGGGGCATTATCGATGCGCTGACCGGCGAAGAGCCCGAGGCGCTCACCGAAGCGCAGATCATCGATTACGCGACTCAGACTTTCATGGACCGCACATCCGTGTGGGTCGAAGGCAAGAGCCAACTGGTCTATCTGTCCATTTCCATGGCTGATCGACTGACCGCCGCGCAAGCCACCAATCAGCTGGCGCAGGCCTACATCGAAGCTCAGCTGGAAGCTAAGGTCGACATGTCGATGACTGCCGCCAGTTGGATGAATGATCGCCTGGTTTCCCTGCGGCAAAAGCTGCAGGACTCGGAAGACAAACTTCAGGCCTACCTGGACGCCGAGGGGCTGGTCGATCTGGATGGTGTCGGCACCATCAGTGCCAACGAGCTATCGCTGACCGGTGACCGGATGATCGATGCACGCCGCCAGCGCGCCGAGGCGGAGAGCCAATACCGTCAGGTAGAGTCCATGCGCAGCCAGGGCTGGGAGCGTCTCGCCAGTGTGCCGGCCGTGCTTGGCCATCCGCTGATCCAGCAGTTCAAGGCTGATCAGGCCCATGCTCGTTCGCGCGTCGAAGATCTTTCGCGTCGTTATGGTGATCGTCACCCGGCGATGGCTTCCGCACGTTCCGATCTCAATGCGGCCACTGCCAGTCTGCGCCAGCAGGTCGAGCAGGTGGTGGCGAGCATCGAACGCAACTACCAGCTGGCCGTGGCCAACGAGAATTCCTTGCGTGCCTCGTTCGACGAGAACAAGGGCCGTATCCAGGATATCTCGCGTAAGGAATTCAAGGTGCGTGACCTTCAGCGACAGGTCGAAAGCGACCGTGCGCTGTACGACACCTTCATGACCCGCCTGCAGGAGACCACTGCGACATCGGATCTGAGCTCCACCAACGCCCGCATAGTCGATGCGGCCATTCCGCCGACCGAACCCAGCGCGCCAAACAAGAAGCTGATTCTGGTGGTGGCGTTGTTCCTGGCGCTGGTACTCGGTATTGCCCAGGCGATCATCCGCGAAATTCTCGACAACACCTTCAAGAGCTCCGAAGAAGTCGAGACCAAGCTGGGTCTGCCGGTCATGGGTATCGTTCCTCAGGTGCCGCGCAAGCTGCGCAAGGAAGTCAGCCACCTGTTCGAGCGCAGCGGGGACAAACGCTTCTGCGAAGCCGTGCGGACCATTCGCACCAACCTGCTGCTGAGCGAAGCCAATCAGCCACGGCAGGTACTGGTCGTCACCTCCACGGCGCCGGACGAGGGCAAGAGTGCGGTATCGGCCAACCTCGCGTTCGCCATGGGGCAGCTGCATCGCGTGCTGTTGATCGACGCCGACCTGCGCCGCGCAACGCTCGACAAGGCATTCGACTTCAAGCCGGGTACGCCTGGGCTGGTCAACCTCATCGGCGGCAATGCGAAGCTCGAGGAGTGTATCCATACCGTCGGCAACGTCGACATGATCGCGGC
>DPSI01000058.1 GCA_003527165.1 Pseudomonas sp. | reverse complement strand
TGCAGCGCACTCCCTCCAGCTACGCCGCCGTCACCCAAACGGTGGTGGCCCAGGCCACCATCAGCCGCTTCGCGGTGGTCAGCCTGCTGTCCTGATCTATCCCACGCCGGTCCTGCGTTGCTTAAAGCCCGCTGCGATCGATGAACTTCACATCAGAAGGCCGCCCGATCGGCAGCGTTTGCAGGGTTTCGCCCAGCAGGCCGCTGTCCGGGTCGCGCTGCAGCACCACCAGGGCATCGCTTTTCTGGTTGGCGATGAGCATGAATCGTCCGCTCGGATCGATGGCGAACTCCCGCGGTTCGCGGCCTTCGCTGGCGCGCTGCTGGATCTCGCGCAGATTGTCGTTCTCCTCGATGGCGTAAACCATGATGCGGTTCTTTTCGGCGCGGTCGCTGACGTAGAGGAAACGGCCATCGGCGGACGGGTGGATGGCGCCCGGTGAGTGCGCGCGGGTATCACCACCTTCGGCGAGGTCGACCAGTTGACGTTGCACCAGGCTGCCGTCGACATGGTCGAAGCGCGCCACCTGGGCGCTCAGTTCCAGCGTGGCATAGGCCTGGCTGCCATTCGGGCTGAACACCAGATGACGCGGGCCGCTGCCGTCCGGCAGGCGGATGGAGGCCGGATCTGCCGGTGATAGCGGGCGTTCTGCGTTGGCCGGGTCGTAGCGGTAGAGGAAAATCCTGTCCGCGCCCAGGTCGCTGACGAACAGCGTCTTGCCATCCGGCGACATCACCGCTGAATGCACGTGAGCCGATTGCTGGCGCTCCGGGTGCTTCTCGCTGGCCTTGTGAGTGGCGATCTGGGTCACCGGCGAGAGGGTGCCGTCCTTTGCCGTCGGGATCACCGCCAGGCTGCCGCCGGGGTTGGCATTGGAGCCGTAGTTGGAGACGAACAGGTAGCGCCCGTCGCGGCTCAGGCTCAGGTGCGTGGGCTCGTCGCCGAGGGTGATTTGCTGGGCCAGCGGCGACAGTTGGCCGCTGGCCGGCGCCATCATGAAAGCGCTCACTCGGCCCACCGGATCGGGGTGCCCCGGCCCGTTCTCGTTCGCCGCGTAAAGCCGATTGCGGCTCAGGTCCAGGGTTAGCCAGGACGGATTGTGGGTACGTACTACCTGCAGCGGCTGGGGCTCGATATAGCCGCGCTCGGCGTCGAACTGCAATCGATAGATCCCTTCGCTGGTGTAGGTGCCGACGAGTAACTGGTACATGGGTGCCGCCGCTCCCGTGAGGCTGAAAGCCAGAAATGCCGCGGCGATACCGAGGCGGATGGGTGATGGACCGCACGATGAACCACGCATGGGTCGCTCCTGTATCGCTGAATGGATTGCCCCTGATCCGTTTTGGAGCGCACGACGTCGAAAAAATTTGCGGGCAAATGCACGAGCTTGTCGATTTGACGATTTCCGGCACGACTAGGGGTAACGACACGCGCTGGCAAGGGGATCCCGATGCGCTATCTATGCCTGGTTTATCTGGACGAGACCGCTCTGGCGGGAATGTCCGTTGCTGCCCGGGCGGCTTTGGAGGCCGAATGCCGCGACTACCGCGAAGGCCTGCAGCGCAGCGGTCGGCTGATCATCGGCGAAGCGCTGCAATCGGTCTTCAGCACCACCACCTTGCGCGTGCAGGGCGATCGGGTCTCGCTGCACGATGGTCCGGTTGCCGCCAGTCGCGAGCAACCATCCGCCATTTACCTGTTCGAGGCGTCGGATCTCAACGACGCCATTCTGCTGGCTTCGCGCATTCCGCCTGTGCGGCTGGGTTGCGCCGAAGTGCGGGCGCTGCGTCCGCGCGCGCCTCCTTGATCCGCCGCCCAACTGCTGCGCGAACACTTTGGTTTTTTTCATCGCCACGTCCAGTCCAAGAGGAAACGAAGATGAACACTGCAAGCGATATTCAGAACGGAGAAGCCCGTATCCGTGAGCTGATGGCCGAATTCGAACAGGCGGTCGGCGTCAAAGATCTCGACCGCATCATGTCCCAGTACGCGCCCGATGTGGTGGCCTACGACGCGGTCGGCGAATTGCAGTTCAAGGGCATCGAGGTCTATCGCGCCCACTGGCAGCGCTGCTTCGATTTCTGCCAGGGCGATGGCTTCTTCGAGACCCGTGACATCAATGTCACGGCCAGCGGTGACCTCGCCTTCAGCCATTCGCTGAGCCATTGCGGCGGTCCCAACGAGCAGGGCGAGATGCAGACGGCCTGGATGCGCGGTACCCGCTGCTGGCGCCGGCAGGGCGGCGACTGGAAGGTCGTGCATGAGCACTTCTCGATGCCCTTCGATATGGCCAGCGGTCAGGTTTCCTTCGACCTCGAACCCTGAGCGGAACACCGTCCTGCCCCGCGGCGCTGGTACGACCCGGACCCTCGTGCGTTCGCCGCCAGCTGCTAAGGTTGTCTGTCGACACGGACGTAATGGAGAACAGCATGAAATATCTTTGCCTCGTCTATTACGACGAACAAACCGTGGATGCCATGACCGATGAGCAGTGGACCGCGCTGGTCGACCAATGCATCGCCAACGGCGAGCGCCTGCGCGAAAGCGGGCATTTCATCGCCGGCGAGCCGCTGCAATCGGTGCGCACCGCCAAGACCGTGCGGGTGCGTGAAGGTGCGGTTTCTGTGGTCGACGGCCCGTTTGCCGAAACCCGCGAGCAGCTGGCTGGCTTCTATCTGCTGGAGGCAGCGGACTTCGACGAGGCGGTGCAGCTCGCGGCGAGGATTCCACCGGCCGCTCTGGGCAGCATCGAGGTTCGTCCGCTACGCCAGCTGCCCGATCGTTGAACCGCCGGGAGCGCTTGTGTGACGGCCACATCGGGCAGCGAGGCTGCGGGCCTGCGGAATATCGAGGCCATTTACCGCAACGAGTCACGGCGTGTACTGGCGACCCTGATCCGCCTGCTGGGCGACTTCGATCTGGCCGAGGAGGCCTTGCACGACGCCTTCTTCGCCGCGGTGCAGCAGTGGCCGCGTGAAGGAGTACCGGCCAACCCGCGTGCCTGGCTGGTCTCGGCTGGGCGCTTCAAAGCCATCGACAGCCTGCGCCGGCGGGCACGCTTCAATACCTCGTTGAACCTGCTGGCCGATCAACTGGGCACCGCCGAAGAGCCAGACTGGGACCGCGAGATGCTGGAAGACGACCGCCTGAGGCTGGTCTTCACCTGCTGTCACCCGGCGTTGCCGGCCGATGCGCAGGTGGCGTTGACCTTGCGTGAGGTGTGCGATCTGAAGACCGAGGAAATCGCCCGCGCCTTCCTCACCTCGCCCAGCACCATTGCCCAGCGCATCGTGCGGGCCAAGCAGAAGATCCGTGACGCCGCGATTCCCTATCGTGTGCCTTCGCGTGATGAGCTTCCGGCGCGCCTGGATAGCGTGCTACGCGTGATCTACTTGGTGTTCAACGAGGGCTATTCGGCTTCCAGCGGCGCCGAACTGACCCGCGCCAATCTCAGCCGGGAGGCGATTCGGCTGGGCCGGCTGCTGCTGGAGCTGCTGCCGGACCCGGAGCTGATGGGGCTGCTGGCGCTGATGGTGCTGCACGACGCGCGCCGGGCGGCGCGCACCGATGGCGAGGGCGAGCTGGTGCGCCTCGACGAGCAGGATCGCAGCCTCTGGAACCGCGCGCAGATAGAAGAAGGTTCGGTGCTGGTGCGGCGTGCCCTGGCGTCGCGGCGTTTCGGTCCCTATACCTTGCAGGCCGCGATCGTCGCCGTGCATGCCGAGGCACCCAGCGCGGCGCAGAC
>DPSI01000059.1:4964-5218 GCA_003527165.1 Pseudomonas sp. | reverse complement strand
GCGATGCCGAGCTGGACGCCTTCGTTCGCCAGCATGCCGAAACCGCCTTCCATCCCTCCTGCTCCTGCAAGATGGGCGAGGACGACATGGCGGTGGTCGACGGCCAGGGTCGAGTGCACGGCCTGAATGGGCTGCGGGTGATCGATGCCTCGATCATGCCGCTGATCACCACCGGCAACCTCAACGCTCCGACCATCATGATGGCCGAGAAGCTCGCCGACAGGATTCGCGGTCGCACGCCGCTGCCCCGCAGC
>DPSI01000059.1:4482-4728 GCA_003527165.1 Pseudomonas sp. | reverse complement strand
GCACGCCGCTGCCCCGCAGCACCGCGCCCTACTACGTTGCAGGAAACGCCCCGGCGCGCAACGTGTCGTCGACGCAGCCAGCTGGCGAAGATATGGCGAAAAGCGTTTAGGCATCTGATGAAGGGTGGACGGTCACCCTTCCGAGCAGAACGCAGGAACGCCCATGACGGCGCCACGCCGAGCGTGGGCGCCCGGGAATCATTAAAGGTTTAACCAAAGGCGCTGACGTAGGGTGGGCTTCAGCCC
>DPSI01000059.1:0-4257 GCA_003527165.1 Pseudomonas sp. | reverse complement strand
GGGTGGGCTTCAGCCCACCGCTGCGGAGTGGTGTGATGATGGTGCCCACGCTTTTTGGCGTGGGCACGCCGTTAGCAAGCGAGGTGGATGTAAAAGGCGACACCCACCCTTACGCGGCTGTCATGAGCGGGGGTAACGGCGGCCCACATGCAGCGCAACCTCAGAGCGCGGCTTTCACTGCGGCCAGCCCCTCTTCACCCTCGCGGGTGGTGACGCCCTGCAACCAGCCCTCAAGCACATCAGGATGGGCCTGCACCCATGCCTTTACCGCCGCCTTATTGCTGGCGTTCCGGGATAGCACTTCGTCCATGATGGCGTTCTCCATGTCCTGGGTGAACGTCAGGTTGGAGAGCAGCTTGCCTACGTTCGGGCACTGTGCGGCATAACCCTTGCGTACCAGCGTATTGACCGTGCCGCTCTCGCCGAAATAGGCCTCGCCGCCCTTGAGATATTTGATGTCGTGCTGCACGTTCATCGGGTGCGGCGTCCAACCGAGAAAGACCACGCCCTTGTCACGCTTCACTGCGCGGCCCACCTGCACCAGCATCGCCTGTTCGCTGGATTCCACCAGCCGCCAGTCGCCGAGCCCGAACTCGTCGTTATCGATCATCTTCTGGATCGACAGATTCGCTGGCGCCCCCGCGGCGATCCCGTAAATAGTCTTGTCGAATAGCTCAGCGTGCGTGTCGAGATCCTCGAAACGTTTCACGCCAGCGTTCCAGGCCGAGGTCGGCACCGCCAGGGTGTATTCGGTACCGGTCAGGTTTACGCTGTGCTGGTCGATTTCACCGGTGGCTACGAACTTGTCGTAGTTGTCCTGTTGCGCCGGCATCCAGTTGCCGAGAAAGACATCGACCTGGTTCTTGGTCAGCCCGGCGAAGATGATCGGCACGCCAAGGGTCATCACCTCGGGCTTGTAGCCGAGCCCCTCGAGCAGCAGGCTGGCGATACCGTTGGTCACCGCGATGTCGCTCCAGCCCGGATCACCCAGGCGCACGGTGGCGCACTGGCGGCTCTCGGTCTGAGCGTGCGCGTGGAGACTCGTGGCGGCCAACAGCACGCCGCTGGCTACAATTGCACCCAATGTGTTTTTTTTCATGTCCGTCTGCCTTTGCTTCGAATGGAGTTCCTTGTGCACGACTTGGCTGGCAGCCGTCGCTATTTGGGTCTAGGGTGACGCGCCTTGCGCTCAAGATCGTCGAGATCGATGTGATTGCGCATGTACTGCTGGCTGGCGTCGACCCATGGCTGGTGATCCCAGCTGGTCAGCTTGCCCAGGCTCAACGCTTCCCGGACGAGACGTCGGCGGCGCTGACTGGCGAGCACCTGTTGATGAACGGCCGGCATGTCCCAACGCTGCCGTGCCTCGGTCAGAAAGGCCTCGACCAGCGTCTTGTGATCGGCCGAGTCGAAGAGATTCTCGCGCTCCAGCGGGTCGTTGAGCAAATCGAACAGCAGGCAGGGATCCTGCTCCGAGTAGATGAATTTGTAGGCACCACGGCGGATCATCATCAGTGGACTGGTCGTGCCTTCGGCCATGTATTCGCCGATCACTTCATCATGGCCCTCGCCGCCATTCAGGTGCGGCAGCAGCGAGCGGCCATCGAGCGGTAACGTGGCTTCGAGCGTACCGCCCGCCAGTTCGACCAGCGTCGGCAACAGGTCGGCGGTGGAAACCGAGGCGCTGATCCGTCCCGGATCGATTCCTGGGCCTTGGATGATCAGCGGCACGCGGGCGGCCATCTCGAACCAGTGCATTTTGTACCAGAGGCCTCGCTCGCCCAATTGATCGCCGTGATCACCGGAGAACACCACGATGGTGTTCTCCGCCAGGCCGCACGCCTCGAGCGTCTTCAGCAGCTTGCCGATGTTGTCGTCGATGTAGCTGCAAGCACCGAAATAGGCGCGCCGGGCATCCTTGATCTTCTGTTCGGGCAGCGTCTTGCCCCAGAGGTCGATGACCTTGAGCAAGCGCTGCGAGTGCGGGTCCTGCTCATCCTGGGCGATATCCTGACGCGGCAGCGGGATGTCCTCGTCCCGGTAGCGATTCCAGTATTCCTCGGGAATGGTGTAGGGATCGTGGGGGTGAGTCATCGATACCGTCAGGCAGAACGGCTGGTCATCCCCTGCGCGAACGAAGTCATAGAGGTATTGCCGTGCCTTGAACACCACCTCTTCGTCGAAATCCATCTGGTTGGTGCGCACGCTGGGCCCGGCCTGCAGCACTGACGACATGTTGTGATACCAGCTCAGGCGTACATCCGGTTCGTCCCAGTTCACCGCCCAGCCGTAGTCGGCCGGGTAGATGTCGCTGGTCAGCCGCTCCTCGTAGCCGTGCAACTGGTCCGGGCCGCAAAAATGCATCTTGCCGGAGAGCGCCGTGCGATAACCGAGCCGACGCAGGTAGTGGGCATAGGTCGGCACGTCGGCAGGCAAGTCGGCAGCATTGTCGTAAGCGCCGATCTTGCTTGGCAGCTGGCCACTGACCAGCGTGAAGCGCGACGGCGCGCAGAGCGGACTGTTGCAATAGGCCGAATCGAACACCACACCTTTGGCGGCCAGGCGCGCGAGGTTCGGCAGCTTGATCGGCGAAGCCGAGTCATACATCGGCAGGATTGGCGCGGCCATCTGGTCGGCCATGATGAACAGGATGTTGGGGCGTTTCATATCCGATGGTCCATGTCTGTTTTTTATGCGAGATTGCCTGGCACACAGTCTGGACCCTGCAATTCTGCGGTAAACCCGGCTTGAACCTATGCCTAGGATAAGCACAGCTAATGCATAACCGGCTCAACCACATTCCTTTGGATGCGCTGCGGGTATTCGAGTCCGCGGCGCGCCTGCAAAGCTTCACCGCCGCTGCCTTGGAACTGGGCAGCACTCAGCCGGCGATCAGTCAGCAGATCAAGCGCCTGGAGCAGCAGCTGGCAACCCGCCTGTTCGACCGCATCTACCGCGGCATCGCCCTTACCGAGGCCGGCGAACTGCTACTGGGCTACGTGCAGCAAGGGCTGGGCGCGCTCGAGGCCGGCCTCGCCGCGGTCACCGCACAGCAGCAACATGAGCTGCTCCAGGTCGCCACCGACTTCGCATTCGCCGCCTATTGGCTGATGCCACGCCTGGAGCGTTTCCATCAACTTCATCCGCAAGTGGATGTCAGCCTGGTGACCAGCGAGCGCGGCCTGGGCGCGCTGCCGTCGGAAACCGACCTGGCGATAGCATTCGGTGACGGTCGCTTCAAACATGGCGAGGCGCACCTGCTGTTTCACGAAGAGGTATTTGCGGTCTGCAGTCCGCTGCTGCTCCGAGGCCAAACCACGCCGTTGCCGCCAGTAGCGCTGGCGCGTCTGCCGCTGCTGCATTTGCGACCGGAAATCCGCTCGCGCTGGCTCGACTGGAGCAGTCTGTTCCGCGCGCTCGGTATCGACGAGGCACCCAGCTCAGGCATGCTGCGCTTCGACAACTACACCCTGCTGATCCAGGCGGCGATTGCCGGCCAAGGCGTTGCCATCGGCTGGCGTCATCTTGTCGACGATCTGTTGGATCAAGGCCTGCTCTGCCGGGTTTGTAGCGCGAGCGTGCGAACCGACTTCGGCTATTACGTCGTGCTACCCGAACGTAAACGACGCCAGCGTCTGATCGGCAGCTTCGTGACCTGGCTCCAGGCCGAGCTGGCCGATGACGGCTCTGAGGGTTGAGCGGCACGTGTAGCTATCCGTGCCGACAGCAACCGGCCAAGCCAGTTGGCGTAAATATCACGCAAGCTCGCACCAGTGATGTGCGCGACACACCTGAATGCACTATCGCAGGGCAAACCCGCTTTGCTAGAGTCGATGGCCTTTACCCTTTTAAATGACCGCTAATCGCGGTACGCCGAGGCCATCCGAATGACTGAAACCGTCAATGCGTTTCTCACCCGACTGAAGCAGCGCGATCCGCACCAGCCAGAATTTCATCAGGCCGTCGAAGAGGTTCTTGGCAGCCTCTGGCCTTTTCTGGAAGCGAACCCGAAGTACCAGCAGGCCGGCATCCTGGAGCGCATCGTGGAGCCGGAACGAGCCCTGATGTTCCGGGTTCCGTGGGTCGACGATCAGGGTCGGGTACGGGTCAACCGCGGCTTTCGCATTCAAATGAACAGCGCCATCGGCCCTTACAAGGGCGGCCTGCGCTTCCACCCTTCGGTCGATATGGGCGTTCTGAAGTTTCTCGCCTTCGAACAGGTCTTCAAGAACTCCCTCACCTCGCTTCCCATGGGTG
>DPSI01000261.1:730-14974 GCA_003527165.1 Pseudomonas sp. | reverse complement strand
CGCCTTCAACGACCTGTCCACCAGCCAGCAAGAAGTCGCCGGCGGGGTGGTGTGCCGGATTGTCCACCAGCACTAGATGCGCAAGCCCCGTCAGCGGCTGCGGCAGGGCGGCGAAGTCGTAATCGGTCCAAATGTCGCCGTTGACCACGACGAACGGCTGATCGCCCAGCAGCGGCAGCGCCCGATGGATACCGCCGCCCGTCTCGAGCGGCTCTCCCTCCGCCGAGTAATCGATGTGCACGCCGAACCGATCACCCACGCCCAGGTATGCCTCGATCTGTTCGCCGAGCCAGGCATGATTAATCACCAGCTCGGTGAATCCCGCTCTCGCTAGTGCCTGAAGGTGGTACTCGATCAGCGGCGTGCCGCCCGCCTGCACCAATGGTTTGGGCGTGTGCAGGGTCAGTGGGCGCAGACGCTCGCCTTTGCCGGCCGCGAGAATCATCGCTTTCATGGCTGCACCGGTGCCGGTGGCAGGCTCTGCAACAGCGCGCTCAGTTCAGCCAGTTCGGGGCGGCGCGCCATGACCGTCTCGATGTATGCGAAAAAGCGCGGCACGTCTGCCAGATAGCGCGGTTTGCCGTCGCGGTGGCAGATTCGGGCAAAGATACCGATGACCTTCAGGTGACGTTGAAGCCCCATCAGATCGCTGGCGTGCTGGAACTCGTCGAAGCTGGACTGGACCGGAACACCCCTGGCGCGCGCGGCCTCCCAATAGCCTTGCAACCAACCTCGCACCCGCTCCTCCGGCCAACTGAGGAAGGCATCCTTGAACAACGACGTGATGTCGTAGGTCACCGGACCGACAACCGCATCCTGAAAATCCAGCACGCCAGGGTTCGGTTTGCTGATCATCAGATTGCGCGGCATGTAATCACGATGCACCAGCACCCGCGGCTGCGCCAGCGCCGAGTCGATCAGCAGCCGGCAGGTGCGCTCCCATACCTCGAGTTCGGCCGCATTGAATCGATGCCCCAGGTGGCGCTGCACATACCATTCGGGGAACAGCTGCAGCTCCCGGCGCAGCAGCGCCTCGTCATAGTTCGGCAACGGCGTCGCCACCGGCTGGGCCTGAAAGGCGAGCAGGGCCTGAATGGCGTCGGCGAATAGCTCGTCGGCATTGGTTTCGTCGATGACGTCGAGGTAGGTCTGGCGTCCCAGATCGCCCAGAAGCAGAAAACCGCGATCCAGATCCTGGGCGAGAATCTCCGGCACGTTGACGCCCGCGCTGGCCAGCAAGTCCGCTACGGCAACGAATGGCCGGCAGTTTTCCTGCGGTGGCGGTGCGTCCATCAGGATAAAGCTGCGCCCCTCCGCCTCCCAGCGAAAATAGCGCCGAAAGCTGGCATCGCTACTGGCCGGGACCAGTGGTGCCTCGGGTACGCTGCCCCAACCGCGACGCGCAAAAAGCTCGCTCAATTGAGGTTGCAGCCAGGCGCTCAGGTCCTGCAGGCGTTGATCGTATTGCGGCATATCAGTGCTCTCCGCGGCGCTAGCCGATAGACGGGTCATGCTTTATTATCCAGCATCTTTTTCAGCCCATCGAGAGGCGTGCGGCCCAGCCCGGCCGATGGCTCGCCGCAAGCACGGACCCAAAAAACAAGATGGCAGTCAAATATCCCGCTTTTCGTAAAAAATTCCCTCTACTGGTTACTGGCGGCCTGCTCGCATTGCAGCCAGTAGCGACTCCTCTTGTAATTGCTGCCGAACAGTTTGCCTGTCAGCCCGGTGCTGGCGGCGGTTGGAGTTGCGCGTCCGATGCCGCCAGCCCCGACCTGCCACCCCGCCCTGTACACCGCGGCAGTGCTGCCAGCGACTCCAACACCGCGCAGCCCCGCGCCGACAAAGCCGAACGTCAGGCAGCCACCACTAAACTGGTGACCGAGAGCAAGGGCCGCGCGCTTGCATCGCGCAGCGCCGACTACAGCCACCTGGACTGGGTGCCGCGTGATCAGCTGACCAATGCGCAGCTGGCCGAGACTGGTCCCTACTGTGCCGGTACCTATGTTGAACCGAGCCGTCCCGGTCAGTTCGACGACACCCCGATGAGCGACGCGCCGACCTACGTCTCGGCCAAAGCCACGCGGTACGAACAGCAACAGGAAATCGCGACGCTGGCCGGTGACGTGGTATTGCGTCAGGGCAGTATCCAGGCTGAAGCCGATGAAGCCAGCCTTCATCAGCTGGAAAACCGTGGTGAGCTGAAGGGCAATGTCCGCCTACGTGATCGCGGCGCACTGATGGTCGGCGACCGCGCCGAACTCTTCCTCGATACCGGTGAAGCTCAGGTCGAAAATGCGGAATACGTTGTCCATGCGGGCAAGATCCGCGGCAGCGCGTTGTATGCCAAGCGCACGGAAAACGCTATCATTCGCCTCAAGGACGGTACCTACACCAGTTGCGAACCAGGCGAGAACAGCTGGCACCTGAGGGGTAACAACGTCACGCTGAATCCAGCGACCGGCTTTGGTTCGGCGACCAACGTGACATTGCGGGTCAAGGACATTCCGGTTTTCTACACCCCGTATATCCACTTCCCGATCGACGACCGCCGTCAGTCCGGTTTCCTCGCACCCAGCATCAGCTCGTCTAGCGATACCGGGCTGTCGCTGGTCACACCGTACTACTTCAACCTGGCGCCGAACTTCGACGCTACGCTCTATCCGAACTACATGACCGATCGCGGTCTGCTGATGGAAGGCGAATTCCGCTACCTGACCCGCGGCAGCGAAGGTCAGTTCGGCGCGGCCTACCTGGACGACAGCAACGACGATCGCCAGCTGCAGTCCGAATACGAAGACCAGCGCTGGATGTACAGCTGGCAGCATCGAACCGGCCTGGATAGCCGCTGGCTGGCGGAAGTCGACTACACCGATATCAGCGATCCTTATTACTTTCAGGATCTGGATACTCAGCTGGGCATCGATCAGCCGGAGCATCTGGACCAACGGGGTACGCTGAGTTATCGCGGCGACACTTACACCGCGCGATTGAATGTGCATGCTTACGAACGCGCCACAGTCACCGACATCACACCCTATGAACGCCTGCCTCAGCTGACCCTTAACGGTGCCCTGCCGTTCCAGCCAGGCGGTTTGCGGTTTGCCTATAACACCGAGTTCGTCAGCTTCCAGCGCAGCTTGCGTGATGGATTCTTTACCGACGAGGATGGAAATACCGGCTTGCCCGAGCACCGCTGGTATGACGATCGCTTGCGTGGGCTAACCCGCGCCGAAGGCGAGCGCCTGCATCTGGAGCCAGGAGTCAGCCTGCCGCTTGACTGGACGTGGGGCTTCCTCAAGCCATCGCTGAAATATGCCTACACCCAGTACGATTTGGATCTGGATGCACGCGGCCAGGAAACTCTGGCTGCGTACGAATCCTTTGATCGTAATCAGAATCGCAGTGTGCCGATCTTCAGCGTCGACAGCGGCTTGTATTTTGATCGTGACACTCAGTGGTTCGGCAAGGACTACCGCCAGACGCTCGAACCCCGGCTGTTCTACCTTTACGTACCGGAAGAAGATCAGGACGACATCCCCATCTTCGATACCGGCGAAAGCACGTTTAGCTATTCATCCCTGTGGCGCGAAAACCGTTTCTCTGGCAAGGATCGCATCGGCGACGCCAACCAGGTATCTCTCGGCGTGACCAACCGCTGGATCGAACCCAACGGCTTCGAGCGCCAGCGTCTGAGCATTGGCCAGGCGTTCTATTTTGAAGACCGCAAGGTCCAGCTGCGCGGCATCGACTACCGTACGCGATCCAACGCGACCTCATCGGTATCGCCCTATGCGCTGGAATACATGTACCGCTATAACCGGGACTGGCGCTTCACCTCGACCTTCAACTGGGACCCTGATACGCACAGCACCCGCTCCGGTAGCGCCATGTGGCATTACCAGCCGGCCGACAACCCGAACAAGATCGTCAATATCGGCTACCGCTACCGCAACGACACCGTCCGCTTCGACCAAGCGACCGGCCTGTGGACGTATGGCGGCGACTACGGCACGCCGGGTACGCCCGAGTACATCAAGGACTACTACAAGATCAACCAGCACGACATCTCCACCATCTGGCCAATCGTGCCGCAGTGGAGCGTGATCGCACGCTGGCAGCATGACTACAGCCGCAACCGTACGCTGGAGGCCTTTGGCGGCTTCGAGTACGACAATTGCTGCTGGAAGCTGCGGCTGATCAATCGCTACTGGATCGACTACGACGAAACCAGTCTCAACCCATCGCAGAACGACGAGCCAGACAATGGCATCTTCCTGCAAATCGTCCTCAAGGGGCTCGGCGGCGTGTTCGGCAGCTCGACCGAGACATTCCTCGACGAAGGCATACAAGGTTACCGTGAACGTGAAGATCAAGCTTTCTGATTACCTGCGCCCACTGCTGGTGGGTGCGCTCCTGTTAGGCAACGCCACCCTCATCGCTTCGGCCTCCGCCGAAGTGCGCCCCCTCGACCGCATCGTCGCCATTGTCGACAACGACGTCATCATGCAGAGCCAGCTGGACCAGCGCCTTCGCGAAGTCGAGCAGACCATCGCAAAGCGCGGCGCCGAAACGCCCCCGCGGGACGTCATGCAGCAGCAGGTACTGGAGCGCCTGATCACCGAAAACCTCCAGCTGCAGATCGGTGAACGCTCGGGCATCCGCATTTCGGATGAAGAGCTCAACCAGGCCATGGCCACCATTGCTCAGCGCAATAACATGAGCCTCGATCAGTTCCGCGCTGCCTTGGAGCGCGACGGACTAAGTCTGGAGACGGCCCGCGAGCAGATTCGTCGTGAAATGGTCATCAGCCGCGTCCGTCAACGCCGCATTGCCGAGCGCGTTCAGGTCTCGAACCAGGAAGTCGAGAATTTCCTGGCCTCCGACCTTGGCAAGCTGCAACTGTCGGAAGAGTACCGGCTGGCCAACATTCTGATCCCGGTACCCGAGTCGGCCGATTCGGCGACCATCCAGGCGGCCGAGCAAACCGCACGGGATACCTACGAACAGCTGCAGAACGGTGCTGACTTCGCCAAGCTGGCGGTGTCGCGCTCGGCCAGCGAAAACGCGCTGGAAGGCGGCGACATGGGCTGGCGCAAGGCCGCTCAGCTGCCACCGCCGTTCGACACCGAAGTCAGCAACATGGGCGTCGGTGACTTCACCCAGCCGGTTCGCACTCCCCCGGGCTTCATCCTGCTCAAGGTGCTGGACAAGCGCGGTGGCGATACTCAGGTACGCGACGAGATCCATGTCCGCCATATCCTGATCAAGCCGAGCCAGATCCGCAGCGAAGAGGAAAGCCGCCGCCTCGTGGAACGCTTGCGCGACCGCATCCTCGCCGGCGAGAGCTTCGCTGAACTGGCGAAGAATTTCTCCGAAGACCCGGGCTCGGCACTCAATGGCGGCGATCTGAATTGGATCGACCCGAGCTCCCTGGTACCGGAGTTCCGCGAAGTCATGGCCAACACCCCGAATGGCCAGTTGTCCGAAGCGTTCAAGACTCCGTATGGCTGGCATATCCTGGAAGTACTGGGCCGCCGCGCGACGGACGCCAGCGAGGAGTTCCGCGAGCAACAGGCGCAGACGCTGCTGCGCAACCGCAAGTACGAAGAAGAACTGCAAGCCTGGCTGCGCCAGATACGCGACGAGGCCTACGTCGAGATCAAGATCTGATCTCGACGTAGCCGGAGCACGCCGTCAGCGGGCCTGCCAGTTTGGCTGGCCCGTTTTTTTTACCTGTCTGAAGGCTGATAGACATGACCGCCAAAATGGNNAGCCAAACGCTTCGCCCTGACTCCCGGCGAGCCCGCCGGCATCGGTCCCGACCTCTGCCTGCTACTCGCGCGCGACCGTCATCCCCACGCCTTGATTGCCATCGCCAGTATCGAACTGATGCGTGCGCGCGCGGCCGAGCTGGGATTGAATGTCACTTTGCTCGACGTCGCTCCTGACAGCTGGCCGGACCAGCCGGCACCCGCAGGTTCCCTGTACATCTGGGATACACCGTTGGCCGCACCCGCCATAAGCGGCCAGCTCAACCCGGCGAACGCCAGCTATGTACTCGCCACGCTGCAACGCGCCGGCAAGGGCTGCCTTGACGGCAGCTTCGCCGGGATGATCACCGCGCCGGTACACAAGGGTGTGATCAACGAGGCAGGCATCCCTTTTTCCGGCCACACCGAGTTTCTTGCAGAGCTGACGGGTACCGAGCAGGTGGTGATGATGCTCGCGACTCGCGGCCTACGGGTCGCACTGGTGACCACGCACCTCCCGCTCAAGGAGGTCGCCGCCGCCGTCACCTCCGAGCGATTGCAGCGCGTAACACGCATTCTGCATGCCGATCTGGTGGAAAAATTTGGTATCACCCATCCGCGCATTCTGGTCAGCGGACTCAACCCTCATGCCGGTGAGGGCGGGCATCTGGGTCGCGAGGAGATCGAAATCATCGAACCGGCGCTGGAAGCGCTTCGGATTGAAGGGCTTGATCTGATCGGTCCGCTGCCCGCCGACACCCTGTTCACCCCCAAGCACCTCGACAGCTGCGACGCGGTCCTGGCGATGTATCACGATCAGGGGTTGCCGGTGCTCAAGTACAAAGGTTTCGGCGCAGCCGTCAACGTCACCCTGGGTTTGCCGATCGTGCGGACTTCAGTCGATCACGGCACCGCGTTGGACCTCGCCGGCACCGGGCGTGTCGATACCGGGAGCCTGCAGGTGGCGCTGGAAACGGCCTATCAGATGGCTAGATAGCTGGAAGCGAATCGATGCCCGCCGCCCCACCTAGCGATGCCAGGTAGATGTGAAAAACGGCATCCACCCTGCTCCCTCTTTGGCTGACGTAGGGTGGATCACGCTTTACCGATCCGCCGATCGTAGGCTTGGTCGACGCAAAAAGCGACATCCACCCCAGCCTGTTAAACTGCGCACCTTTCCGCTTCGAGCTTCCCGCTTCAAGCTGCTCCCTGGGTGCTGCTGTCCATGTCCGAGAACTACCAACACCGCGCGCGAAAGCGTTTCGGCCAGAATTTCCTTCACGATGCCGGCGTGATTCATCGCATCCTGCGTTCCATCCATACCAAACCGGGTGAACGCATGGTGGAGATCGGGCCGGGTCAGGGCGCCCTGACCGAAGGCCTGCTCGACAGCGGCGCGCACCTGGACGTGGTCGAACTGGACTTGGACCTCATCCCGATCCTCCAGCAGAAATTTGCCGACCGCGACAACTTCTCGCTGCATCAGGGCGATGCCTTGAAGTTCGATTTCGCCCAGCTGAGCCGGGAATCCGCGAGTTTGCGCATCGTCGGCAACTTGCCGTACAACATTTCCACGCCCCTGATCTTTCATCTGCTCGACCACGCCTCGCTGATCCGCGACATGCATTTCATGCTGCAGAAAGAAGTGGTCGAGCGCCTCGCCGCGCAGCCAGGCGGTGGCGACTGGGGGCGTCTGTCGATCATGGTGCAGTATCACTGCCGCGTCGAACACTTGTTCAATGTGGGTCCAGGCGCCTTCAACCCCGCGCCCAAGGTCGAATCGGCCATCGTTCGCCTGGTGCCTCACGAGGTGCTGCCGCACCCGGCGCGCGATCATCGCCAGCTGGAAACCGTGGTCCGTCAAGCCTTCAACCAGCGCCGCAAGACGCTACGCAATACGCTCAAGGGCCTGCTCGATGCGGACGCGATCGCCGCGGCAAACGTCGATGGCAGCCTTCGCCCGGAACAGCTGGACCTGGCAGCGTTCGTAAGATTGTCAGATCAACTTTCCGCCCGCGTCTGAAGGCGAACACCAAAGCAGGAGCCCCCATGCCTGAAGACCTCCGCTACTGGATCGACGTCAGTGTCAGCCCTACCTACCTGGCCGACCAGTCGCAGCCGGAACAAAACCGTTATGCCTTTGCCTACAGGGTAACGATCGAAAACAAGGGCCAGCTCACCGCACAGCTGCTGTCTCGTCACTGGATCATTACCGATGGCGACGGCCAAGTGCAGGAGGTGCGTGGCGCTGGCGTGGTCGGCGAGCAGCCTGTGATTGCGCCAGGCCAGCATCACGTCTATACCAGCGGCACGCTCATGGCGTCCCGCGTTGGCACCATGCAGGGCAGTTACCAGATGCTCGCGGAAGACGGGCACCGCTTCGAAGCCACGATTGCCCCCTTCCGGCTGGCCGTGCCCGGAGCCTTACATTGACTACCTATGCTGTCGGCGACCTGCAGGGTTGCCTCGATCCCCTCCACTGCCTGCTTCAGCGGGTCGATTTCAGCCCCTCGCGCGACTGCTTGTGGCTCGCCGGCGATCTGGTCAACCGCGGCCCCCAGTCGCTTGAGGCGCTGCGTTTCGTGCGCGACTTGGGCAGCTCGGGCGTTACGGTACTGGGAAACCATGATCTGCATCTATTGGCCGTTGCGCACGACATCGAACGGCTGAAGAAATCCGATACGCTCAAACCCATCCTCGACGCACCTGATCGAGCCGACTTGATCGACTGGCTGCGTCAGCAGAAGCTGATCCATCACGATACCGAACGAGAGACGACCATGGTCCACGCGGGCATCCCGCCACAGTGGACGTTGGCCAAGGCGCTGAGGCGAGCCGCCGAAGTCGAACAAGCGTTACGCGATGACGCCATGCTGGCGCCGTTTCTCGACGGCATGTACGGCAACCAGCCCGCTAAGTGGAACAAGGAACTGCATGGCGTTCCGCGGCTACGCCTGATTACAAACTACTTCACCCGCATGCGCTTCTGCAAGGCCGACGGCACTCTCGACCTTCAAGCCAAGGAAGGGCTCGATTCGGCACCGCCGGGCTTCGCCCCCTGGTTCAGCCACAGCAATCGCAAGACCCGGGGCTGCAAAATCATCTTCGGCCACTGGGCCGCGCTGGAGGGTCGCTGCGACGAGCCCAACGTCTATGCGTTGGATACCGGATGCGTGTGGGGAAACACCATGACTCTGATGAATCTCGACAGCGGGGAAATGCACCGCTGCGACTGCGAGGCAATCCATGACTGACTTCAAGCGCATCTCTGCGGACCAAGCCCAGGCGCTGCGCCGCGAAGGCGGTGTGATCGTCGATATTCGTGACGCGCACAGCTACGCCAGCGGCCATATCACCGGCTCGACACATCTCGATAATCAATCCCTGCCCGACTTCATCGCGGCGGCCGATCTAGACCACCCGCTCGTCGTCACCTGCTATCACGGCCATTCCAGCCAGAGCGCCGCCGCCTACCTGATCAACCAGGGCTTCACTGACGTGTACAGCCTCGATGGCGGCTTCGAGCTATGGCGCCAAGCCTTTCCTCAGGACGTCGAACAAGGCGACCCGTCCTAAAAAATATCTGCCACCAACGCCGCGCACAGCGCGGCCTTGCGCCTGCCATCCGACGAAACGCAGCGGTAAAAGCGACTCTCTTCCCTTGAATTTGCTGAATCCGAACTATCCTTCAGTTCAGGCCATCCAAACAAGTGAAAGCCGTATACCGGCTACCGGGCCTCAGGTTTTCGACCATTAGGTGTTCGGGGGGACTCCACAGGCCGGCAAGTCGGCCGTACCTGAATGCCTGATGACAACACCGGCTCCGAGCATCGTCCGAGGTGAAGTCATGAGCATTTTCAGCCATTTCCAGCAACGATTCGAAGCAACCCGCCAGGAGGAATATTCGCTTCAGGAATACCTCGACCTGTGCAAGGAAGACCGGGGTACCTACGCCACCGCTGCCGAGCGCCTGTTGATGGCGATCGGCGAACCCGAGCTGATCGACACTTCGACCGACCCTCGACTGTCGCGGATTTTTTCCAACAAGGTAATCCGCCGCTATCCCGCCTTCGAAGACTTCCATGGCATGGAAGACTGTATCGATCAGATCGTTTCCTATTTCCGCCATGCCGCCCAGGGGCTGGAAGAGAAGAAGCAGATCCTTTATCTGCTCGGCCCGGTAGGCGGCGGCAAATCCTCCCTCGCCGAAAAGCTCAAGCAGCTGATGGAAAGGGTGCCCTTTTATGCCATCAAGGGCTCGCCGGTGTTCGAGTCGCCACTGGGCCTGTTCAACCCTGCCGAAGACGCACAGATCCTTGAAGAGGACTACGGCATCCCACGCCGCTATCTGAACTCGATCATGTCGCCTTGGGCCACCAAGCGTTTGCAGGAATTCGGGGGTGATATCAGCCAGTTCCGCGTGGTCAAGCTGTATCCCTCGATCCTCAATCAGGTCGCGATCGCCAAGACCGAGCCGGGCGATGAAAACAACCAGGACATTTCCGCCCTGGTGGGTAAGGTCGATATTCGCAAGCTCGAGGAATTCCCGCAAAACGACGCCGATGCCTACAGCTATTCGGGCGCACTCTGCCGCGCCAACCAAGGCATGATGGAGTTCGTCGAGATGTTCAAGGCACCGATCAAGGTGCTGCATCCGCTGCTGACCGCCACTCAGGAAGGCAACTACAACAGCACCGAAGGCCTCGGCGCGATCCCCTACAACGGCATCTTGTTGGCGCACTCCAACGAGTCGGAATGGCACACCTTCCGCAACAACAAGAACAACGAAGCGTTCATCGACCGCATCTATATCGTCAAGGTGCCGTACTGCCTGAGGGTGACTGACGAAATCAAGATCTACGACAAACTGTTGTTCAACAGCTCCTTGTCCAAGGCCCATTGCGCCCCCGATACGCTGAAGATGCTGGCGCAGTTCTCCGTATTGAGCCGCCTGAAGGAGCCGGAAAACTCCAACATCTACTCGAAGATGCGGGTCTACGACGGCGAGAACCTCAAGGACACCGACCCCAAAGCCAAGTCGATTCAGGAGTACCGCGACACCGCCGGTGTCGACGAGGGCATGAACGGACTCTCGACCCGTTTCGCCTTCAAGATTCTATCCAAGGTGTTCAACTTCGATCCGCACGAGATCGCCGCCAACCCGGTGCATCTGCTCTATGTACTGGAACAGCAGATCGAGCAGGAACAGTTCCCCGCCGAGGTGCGCGAGCGTTACCTACGCTTCATCAAGGAATACCTAGCGCCGCGTTACGTCGATTTCATCGGCAAAGAGATCCAGACCGCTTATCTCGAATCCTATAGCGAGTACGGCCAGAACATTTTCGACCGCTACGTGCTCTACGCGGACTTCTGGATACAGGATCAGGAATACCGCGACCCGGAAACCGGCGAGATCCTCAACCGCGCCGCGCTCAACGAAGAACTGGAGAAGATCGAAAAACCGGCCGGCATCAGCAATCCGAAGGACTTCCGCAATGAGATCGTCAACTTCGTATTGCGTGCCCGAGCCAACAACAACGGCAAGAATCCATCCTGGCTCAGCTACGAGAAGCTGCGCGTGGTGATCGAGAAGAAGATGTTCTCCAACACCGAGGACCTGCTACCGGTCATCAGCTTCAACGCCAAGGCCAGCAAGGAGGATCAGAAGAAGCACAACGACTTCGTCGTACGCATGGTCGAACGCGGCTACACCGAAAAACAGGTACGCCTGCTTTCGGAATGGTATCTGCGGGTACGTAAATCGCAGTAACAGCAGCTTGAAGTCTGAAGCTTGAAGCTGGAAGCAAAGCAGCACTTCCAGCTTCTAGCTTCCAGCTTCCAGCTGCCCCGGAGGAGCCTATGAGCTACGTGATCGACCGCCGTCTGAACGGCAAGAACAAGAGCACGGTTAATCGCCAGCGTTTCCTGCAGCGATACCGTGGGCATATCAAGAAGGCTGTCGAAGAGGCCGTGGGTCGCCGCTCCATCACCGACATGGAGCACGGCGAGCAAATCAGCATTCCCGGCCGCGATATCGACGAGCCGATCCTGCATCACGGACGCGGCGGTCGGCAGACCATCGTACATCCGGGCAACAAGGAATTCGTTGCCGGTGAGCGCATCCCCCGCCCTCAGGGTGGCGGCGGTGGCCAAGGCGCCGGCAAGGCCAGCAACAGCGGCGAAGGCATGGATGACTTCGTGTTCCAGATCACCCAGGAGGAATTTCTCGATTTCATGTTCGAGGACCTGGAGCTCCCGAACCTGGTCAAACGCCACCTGACCGGTACCGACACCTTCAAGACGGTCCGCGCCGGCATCAGTAACGAAGGCAACCCGTCACGCATCAACATCGTTCGCACCCTGCGTTCGGCCCATGCGCGCCGCATCGCATTGTCGGGCAGCAGCCGGGCCAAACTGCGTGAGGTGAAAGCCGAGCTGGCTCGACTGAAACTCGAAGAGCCCGCCAACTTCACCGATATCCAGGCCGCCGAGGAGGAGATCGAGCGGCTCAGCGCGCGCATTCACCGGGTGCCCTTTCTTGACACCTTCGACCTCAAGTACAACCTGCTGGTCAAACATCCCAACCCCAGCTCCAAGGCAGTGATGTTCTGCGTGATGGACGTATCCGGTTCCATGACCCAAGCCACAAAGGACATCGCCAAGCGCTTCTTCATCCTCCTGTATCTGTTTCTCAAACGAAACTACGACAAGATCGATGTGGTGTTCATCCGCCACCACACCAGCGCCAAGGAAGTCGATGAAGAGGAGTTCTTCTATTCGCGGGAAACCGGCGGCACCATCGTCTCCAGCGCGCTCAAGATGATGCAGGAGATCATGGCCGAGCGTTACCCGGCCAATGAGTGGAACATCTATGCGGCGCAGGCTTCGGACGGCGACAACTGGAACGATGATTCGCCGATCTGCCGGGACATTCTGGTCAACCAGATCATGCCGTTCGTCCAGTATTTCACCTATGTCGAAATCACTCCTCGCGAACATCAGGCGCTGTGGTACGAATACAACCAAGTGGCCGAAGCCTTCGGTGATTCGTTCGCCCAGCAGCAATTGGTGACTGCGGGAGACATCTACCCGGTGTTCCGCGAACTCTTCCAGCGGCGCATGGCTAGTTGAGGTACGCAGCATGAAACGACAGCCCATTTCCACCGGTTCGGAATGGACCTTCGAGTTGATCCGCGCCTACGACCGTGAGATCGGTCGTATCGCCGAGCGCTACGCGCTGGATACCTACCCTAACCAGATCGAGGTGATCACCGCCGAGCAGATGATGGACGCCTATGCCTCGGTGGGCATGCCGCTGGGCTATCACCACTGGTCCTACGGCAAGCATTTCCTCAGCACGGAAAAATCCTATACCCGTGGGCAGATGGGCCTGGCCTACGAGATCGTGATCAATTCCGATCCCTGCATCGCCTATCTGATGGAGGAAAACACCATCACTATGCAGGCGCTGGTGATCGCCCATGCCAGCTACGGCCACAACAGCTTCTTCAAGGGCAACTACCTGTTCCGCACCTGGACCGATGCCAGCTCGATCATCGATTACCTGGTGTTCGCCAAGCAGTACATCATGCAATGCGAGGAACGCCACGGCATCGATGCGGTGGAAGACCTGCTCGATTCCTGTCACGCACTGATGAACTACGGCGTCGACCGCTACAAGCGCCCTTACCCGATTTCCGCCGAGGAAGAACGTCGGCGACAGAAGGATCGCGAAGAGCATCTGCAAAAGCAGATCAATGACCTCTGGCGGACCATTCCCAACTTTGGTGAAAAGGGCGATGAGCGCAAACACGATCAGCGCTTCCCGGCCGAGCCGCAGGAAAACATCCTCTATTTCGTAGAGAAGCATGCGCCGCTGCTGGAGCCCTGGCAGCGTGAAGTAGTGCGCATCGTGCGCAAGATTGCGCAGTATTTCTATCCGCAGCGTCAGACCCAGGTGATGAACGAGGGGTGGGCGACCTTCTGGCATTACACGCTGCTCAACGACCTGTACGACGAAGGGCTGGTGACCGACGGCTTCATGATGGAGTTTCTCCAGTCTCACACCAGCGTGATCTACCAACCCGGCTTCGACAGCCCGTACTACAGCGGCATCAATCCCTATACCCTCGGGTTCGCCATGTATCAGGACATCCGCCGGATCTGCGAACACCCCACCGAGGAAGACAAGCGCTGGTTCCCGGACATTGCCGGCAGCGACTGGCTGACCACCGTCAAGTTCGCCATGAACAACTTCAAGGATGAGAGCTTCATCCTGCAATTCCTCTCACCGAAGGTCATTCGCGATCTCAAGCTCTTCAGCATTCTCGACGACGATCACAAGGACGAATTGCTGGTTCCCGCCATCCATGACGAGAGTGGCTACCACACCATCCGCGAGTTGCTGGCGGCGCAGTACAATCTGGGCAATCGCGAACCCAACGTTCAGGTCTGGAGCGTCGATCGACGGGGTGACCGCTCGCTGACCCTG
>DPSI01000261.1:0-636 GCA_003527165.1 Pseudomonas sp. | reverse complement strand
TGACCGCTCGCTGACCCTGCGCCATCAGCAACACGACCGCAAACCTCTGGGCGGTTCCACCGATGAAGTTCTCAAGCATCTGCACCGGCTCTGGGGGTTCGACGTGCATCTACAGTCGATGCAGGACGACAAATTGGTCACCACTCACCACATGCCGCCCAGGGGCGAGCCCGAATCCGAAAGCAAATTCCCCGGTATAAACCTGGCGCTGCCGCCGATCTGACCGGCGCGCGCTTGCACATTCCCTTCCGGTAGGCACCCGGGGCTTGCTGCCGCGGGGCTTTGGTTTATCCTCCGCCTGAACGGAGGAATACATGCAAATCTACAAAGTCGGCGGAGCGGTACGTGATCGGCTGCTGCAGCGGCCAGTGACCGAGGTGGATTGGGTGGTGGTCGGCTCCAGCGCCGAGGAAATGCAGGCCAAGGGCTTTCGTCCGGTGGGTGCGGACTTCCCGGTGTTCCTGCACCCGGCTTCGGGCGAGGAATACGCACTTGCCCGCACCGAGCGCAAGAGTGGCCGCGGCTATGGCGGCTTTACCTTCTATGCCAGCCCTGACGTGACCTTGGAAGACGACCTGATCCGGCGCGACCTCACCATCAATGCCATGGCCGAGGACGAACAGGGACACCTGATCG